>JBARKD010000894.1:0-14230 GCA_049800615.1 Acidobacteriaceae bacterium
CTGGTGACCGAGTTCTCACGCACACTCTTCAGCCCCGCCGTCAAATCGAACAGAAGAGCGGCTTGAAGCCGCTGAGGGTACAACTTCCGTCCCTACGTCAAAGAAAGGCGCCGGGGCAAGCGCAGTGGGATGTCTCGTGGGAAAGCTGTCCTTTCTCACTCCTCTGAATTGTCGTCTCGACCGGAGTGGAGAGACCTGCAGTTAGGCTCTTGAGCGACACCTCTCAATGGAAACGCAGGTTGTCATCCCGAGAGCCTGTTATTTCTGGCGTGAAGGGGCGGGGCTTCAGCCCCGCCGTCAATTGGAATAGAAGACCGGCTTGAAGCCGCTGCGGGTACAATTTCCGTCCCTACGCCAAAGAAAGGCGCCGGGGCAAGCGCAGTGGGATGTCTCGTGGGAAAGCTGTCTTTTCTCACTCCTCTGAATTGTCGTCTCGACCGGAGTGGAGAGACCTGCGGTTAGGCCCTTGAGCGACACCTCTCAATGGAAACGCAGGTTGTCATCCCGGGGTAGCGTACTGGAAGCAAGAATATCTTTGCTTTGCTCATAGTCCGAAACAGCCTCAACTGGGATCTATATAGTTGGACGCAAGCTGGGGTGCGCATTATCGCATCACCGGGGGCTGCGGCAAACTCACATCCGCTTACCCCTAAGTATATTATGGGGGCGGGAATTAAAAGACTTGGCCATCTTGGGAAAATAAACGACTTACCTGGCAGTCAATCAACCGCCGAGCGCCCTCGTCAGAACCGCCAACACGAACCTCGAGGAAGGAAGGTCTGAGGGCGAGTTGGCTGGCCCCGAAACCGTTTAGGCGAAGAGGGTCCGGCGAAGAGGGTCCGGTGCTATGCCAGTCTACTGACCGCACGACCAGACGACAGAACGCCATCCATGAGAGCATACTAATCGTCGGAGAGTGAACATGCGACGCCGAACCTTTCTCACCACGTCTGCGGCGGCAGGAATCAGTGCACTTAGCTGGGGGGCGGTTACAAGTCCCTCGGCAGTCAAGCCAGGCGACATCCCCAAACGGGTTTTCGGCAAAACCGGCGAACGGCTGACGATCATCGGGCAGGCAGGCGGCCGTTTTCCCTTGTGCACCTTTGAAGACGCGCAGGCCATCACCCTGCGCGCCTACGAGCTAGGTATCAACTACTTCGATACGGCCCGCATTTATTGGAACGGTAGGTCGGAAGAAGTCTACGGATCTGTGCTGCCGCCATTCCGCAAGAACATTTTTCTGACGACGAAATCTCCGCAGAGAACGCGGCAAGGCGCCGAAAAGGATTTGCAGGAATCACTGCGTGCCCTGCGCACAGACCACGTCGATCTCTGGCAGATGCATCAGGTGGGCTCGATAGAAGAAGTAGAACAGATCTTCGCCCCGGGAGGGGCTATCGAAGCGTTCGAAGCAGCGAAGCAGGAAGGGAAATGCCGGTTCATTGGATTCACCGGCCACCATGACCCGCGAGTTCACCTGGCTATGCTGAGCAAGTACGATCGCTATGACACCATTCTCATGCCGCTTAACCCAGCGGACCCCGCATACCTAAGCTTCGAAAAAATGGTATTGCCCGTAGCCGTTGAGCGTGGCATGGGTATTCAGGCAATGAAGAGCACGGCAAATGCGAAATTGCTGCAGTCCATCCATTTGCGGGACTGCCTGTCGTATGTGCTCAGTCTGCCCGTGCACTGTCTCGCGCTGGGCTGCACCACCATCGGCCAAATTGAAGATGATGTGCGCATCGCCCAACAGTTTAAACCCCTCAATGAAATGCAGCTTGCCGCCATTCGCGAACAGGGAGCAAAACTGAAAGGTCCGCAATTCGAAGACTGGAAGGTCAACACGGAAACGGGTGCCGCCGGCACGCACCGGGACGGAGACTACTCCTGACATCGCCTCAACAGCGGCTTTCTTTGGCCATTGCCTAAGCGGACTTATGCTCAAGGGTCCGTTTGGGTTGCAAGTATATACGGGGACGTCCTGCCGAGGCGCGGTGCTTAGCCCACTGACCTAGTACCTGTCGGACTTTGCCTGATCCAGCGATGAAGGCTTCGCCGCTCGTGAGCGGCCAGGGCGCGCTGGTAGACCTCGAGAGTGCGTGCCGCCATGATGCCGGCCGTGAAATGAGTCGCCCATAGACGTTGCCCTGCGCTACCAAGGGCTAGTCGCAAGGGGGGGTTAGCGACCATACGCGCCAGTGTGTCACGCAAGCCGATGGCGTCCCGATGACTCACGAGTAGTCCCGTCTCCTCGTGGCGCACAGATTCAGGGACGCCTCCGACGTGGGTCGCCACCACCGGCAAACCGGCGCGCATGGCCTCAAGAATGCTGATAGGAAAGGCCTCGAAATGAGTCGAGAGCACGAAAATCTGGACTTCCATCAGCAAACGGTTCACGTCCGTCTCTGGCGCCAGGATGCGAACGCGATTTGCCAAACCAAGCTCCTTCACCTGGCTGGCGACGTACGGCTCAAGTTCGCCTGCTCCGACCAGGAGAAGCGTCCATTCCATGCCGGCCAACCCGGAGAGCGCCTGCAGCAGCGTGTCGTGATCTTTTTGCGCAGCGAAGCGTGCGACCATGATCAGGGTTGGCGGCTGCGCGTCGACGGGACGAACGCGTGCCAGCGAAAGCTCGGCGATGCCGTTGTGTACGACTTCCAGTCTCTGCGTTGAGCCAATGCCGAATTGCCTCGCGCAATCGCGCTCAAACTCACACACATTGATGACGCTCGTACCCACGCGCGCTGCCAGGCATTCCGTCCACCGGAAGAGCGGATGCGACTGAAGGGAAGCGCGATCGAGCATCGACCATCCGTGAGGGGTAAAAATGCTGGGAAGATGATTCAGCCACGCAGCGGCACGTCCAAGCGAACCGGCTTTGGCGGTGTGTGTGCATACCAGGTCCGGCCGCAGCCGGCGAAGGGCCTGCCATAACTGAGCCAGGGCCGCCAGATCCAGGTGCGGTTTAATTGGCCGAACCATACTCCTGAGCTGGAAGCACGGGATCCCGGACTGATGCAACTGGTCGGTGAAAACGCCCGGTGCGCCAGTGATGACTGTCACCTGATGGCCGAGACGCAGCAGTTGGAGCGAAAGCTCGCGTACATGGCTCTGCGCTCCGCCCAGAACATCACCCCTGGTGAGCACGTGCACAATTCTCATGCGTGTCCCCGCCTCTCTTTGCTCCGGTCTAGCAACGAGGATGGGAGAAATCTTTCGCTCGCTGGCCTGCCATACCAGGTGGAAAGTAGATTCCAGAGGTCGCACCACTCCGCCAGTTCTTCCTCCGTCAGCGCTTTAGCGGCCTGATGCACCAAGCGGTGCTTGAAGCCGGGAAGCAGTGCGGTGCAGTTGGCGGCAAATCGGATGATCGAGATCATCAGCAGCTGTAGCTTCTGCCACTCCCCGGCGATCGCGTCCGGCTGCCGGCAGACATGTTGGACGTGCAGCACCTTGTAACGGAAGAGCTTTCTGAGGCTGACTTGCTCCCTGCGGTATCCCAGTAGGGCCTGCGGCAGATTAGCGAAGCGGCTTTGCCGGTAGCTGCGGAGCAGCAGTTCCTGATCCTGAGCCAGCCAGGAACGCGGGTCGTAGCGCCAACGACGAAACCATTCGATTCGGCCCATCCACAGCGGATGCCACAAGGGAAAGCCGCGAAAGGTTGAGCGGGTTATGGCTACGTGATCGAGGGGGGGACTGTATCGCCAGGAAGGATGGCCGTGACTGCCAAAGACGATGGCCCCGGCCCCGCAAAGGTCTATCTCCGGATGCGCTTGCAGGAACGCCAGTTGTCTGGCCAGGCGATCGCTGTAAGCGATGTCGTCGGCATCCATGCGCGCCAGATAGATTCCACGTGCGCGGTCGATACATTCATTTAGACGCGCCGCAAGCCGGCGCCTGCGGCCGTCACTCCAATTGATCACACGCGGGTCATCAAAGCTTCTCGCGATGGTGAGGCCTTGATCGTCCGATCCGTCGTCGCAGAGCAAGAGCTCAAAGTCGCCGCAGCTTTGATTCAGAAGCGAGCGAACGGAGAGTTCCAGTGTGGCCGCGCTGTTATAAAAAGGCATGGCGATCGTAATGACTGGTTTTGACATGGGATCCTAAATGCGTTCAGACAGAGAATGCCCCTGCGACGACGGGTCGCCCAGAGAACGAAAGACAGCGGCATATTGCTGTGTCAGCCGCTGTAAACTGAATCGCTCCTCGACGACGGCGCGCCCTACGGCTCCCATTCGCCGCCGTAAAGTCGCATTGCTGAGAAGAACCATGAGGGCTTCGACCCACTGCGGCTCGCTCCCCGCGCTCAGGCCTATTTCGCCCAGTGCGAGCACCTCGCAATTCATGCCTGCGGCAGTTACGATAACCGGAAGGCCCGCCGCCATATAGCAAAGCATTTTGTAACTGCATTTGCCTCTACACCAGTCGCTGTCCTCTAGAGGCATCAGGCCGATGGCCATGCGGGCGAAGCCGGCCAACTCGATCTGCGGAGACCAATGTTCGAACTCGAGACGAGATTGCGGAAGAAGCCTGAACCGCGGCGGCCGATCGGCGATGACGAGTAGTCTCGCCCGCGCGCAACGGTCAAAAACCCGCAGCAGTGCAGGTTCGATTGCGTAGAGGAAAGGAAAGTTTCTGCTGGTGCCGGTCCAACCCAGGACCAGAGCCGTCGGGTCGTCCTCTGCGGAATCCGGGGCCGCCGGCTGCGGCCGGTACCATGCTGTGTCCACGGCCGTGGGGATAACGATGACGTTCGGGTTCCAGCGGCAGAATTGGTTAGCCAAAAAACTGTTGCCGCACACCACCACATCGCTGGCCTTAGCCAGCGCACGAGCGCGTTGGCCGCCTGCATTGAGCCAGACCGCGTCGTCCACGTCCAGGATGATGGGCCGTCGCGCCATTGACTGGATAGGCGTAAAAGCGGGCAACAACTGGCGGGAAATCCAGGTCACGTCGGCGTTCCAGGAAAACGTAAGCGCTGCGGCGCGTGAAAATGCCGTGGCCGCCATCCACATCGGCCGCAGAGCAACCGAACGAGGCAGAATATTTCCCCAGGGCAGTGGATACTCGCGCACTTGAATGCCAAGCTGACGAAGAGGGGAGATGTACTGGCGCACGCGTGCGCGCGCGCTCGGCACCATCACTCCACCGGTGTAGGCGGCTACGCGCATCGTCTTGTGCCGGGCTGATGAATCTCGCCGCCGGCGCCCTGCTGCCGTGCGTAAGAAGGCATTCGCGGAGTGAGACTGGGCCCGAAATAGACCAGCATCGAAAAGCCACCGGCTTTGACCCAAAACATGACTTGAGCGAAAAACTCTTCTGAGAAAATAGTCATGATCGTGGCATAAATGAAAGCCCCAAGCGTAAACACCGCCCAGCAGTTGCCGTAAATGGCGCAGCGGTAGACGTAGGTGCTGAGAAAGCCGGCCAGGAGCATAAAGCCTATCGACCCGTAGAAACCTCCGTGGTCCATGTAATAGGGAAGAAATGCGGTGTAAACGTTGGTGCTTTGAGTGGGCGATATCTTGGTGTACTCGAGGTTGCGATCGCGTTCGGAGTAACTTGCGCCGAATCGATTCGCGATCCGTTTAGCGAATTTCCCAAGAGCCCAACCGTACCTCAGTTCAGGATTCTGCCGGTTCTGGTCGAACGCGATGATCCCGCCAAGCCAATAGGTCCCGAAAGATTCGGCTACTCGCGGGATATTATCTTCCAGTGAGGCTCCCGCATCGGCGCCATACTTCCCCATCGACACCTGGCCTACGAAGAAGACCAGCAGAAACAATATGCCAATGAAGGCGAGCGGGCGCGCGGGCGCCGAGCCTCGCTTAAGCCACAGAATGACGACCGAGCTTACCAGGAGAAGAAGGACCTCGGAGCGGGCGCCATTCAGTAACTGATAGCCGCAGGCAAGCGAGGCCAAAAGGAGGGCCCGCGCCCGCCGCCTGCCGGTATCCGCATACTCACGCACAGCAATGAGAGCCATGATTGTCAGGAAAGGCAGAATGACAGTTTCAATGGAAATCGGATTCTGGCCGGAGATGTTCGCTTTGCTGGCGGCGATGCGGATCTGCCTCCATGCGCTTTCCCGCGGGGCGATGGTTTCGGCGAGTTGTATGAAAGACAAATAAGAGAGAGGAATGTTCAGCAAGGCGAGGATCCCGGCGATACTCAGCCAACGATCGATCTGCTGCCGCCGATTGGCGGGGACCTCGATCAGTCTTCGTCCTCTCCACACTGGCGAGGCAACGGCACAGATTCCTCCCAGGGAAAAAGCGAGAACTCCCGTCAGCACAATAAAGTTGGTGATCGAGGAGAGGGGATAATAGATATCTCCGCACAACCAGATGGCAAACAGCGTGACGGTCCAAACGATCGACAGAAGGGCCGAAGGAAACAGCGCGGAGTGCCCGTAGCGAAGCATTGCTATGCTCCACAAGCCGAGTAGCACAATGATAATAAGTGAGGCCATGCGTCGCTCCGTTGGCTGAAATGGTGCTGTTCTCCGCGATCCGCCGCTGCGATTGCGGCAGGGTCAATTGCGGAGTCGTATCGATTCCCGATGAAACCGCACTTTTCGCAAGAGAAAAGCGAGACGAGGAACCTTGTCACAAGTGCGCGGATGCGAGCGGCTAAGCGTTGCCTAGAGGCACGTAATAACGGGCGAAGGCTTTGTTTGTTGCCTCGATGGCAACGGTCGATTCATTCAATACGATCCCCGCGATCGGCACATTCACACGGCGAAGCGTTTCTACAGCGAGCCCGACCGTTTTAAGGGGGGTAACCCCGCTGCGTACCGACAATAGAGTTACCTCTGCAGCCGCGGCTAGCTCCAAAGTCTCCGCACAGCCCAACAAAGGCGGTGAATCCAGAATCACAAGATCAAATTCCTGGGTGGCCTGGGCGAGAATGCCTCGCATCTGTGGACCGATCAGGCTCACGGCTAAGGGCAGGGGCAACCCGGAACCAAGTATAGAGAGATTGGGGCGTCCGGGAACGGTGCGGGCAGCCGTGCTCCAGTGGCTTCGATGCCCCAGGACGTCCGCAAATGCTGCATCGGGTTCTAAACGCACCATTCTCTCGATCGCCGGCTGGCGCAGGTCGCCGTCGATCAACAGTGTGCGCTTGCCTTGTTCCGCACTGACCATAGCGAGAGAGAGCGCGAGAGTTGACTTGCCTTCGCCGGGCAATGCACTGGTAATCAGCACACTCTTAGGAGAATTCGTCTGTACCGAGAGCAGCAGATAGCCACGCAGATGCCGCACGCCTTCGTCGAAGAATCCGCCCTCCAGTCCTCGCCAGCGGCTGCCTGCGATGCGCAGGCCGTCGGGTCCCAGCGCCAGCCGGAGCTGCATGTCGCTCACACGGGGTAGGGAGCAGACCACAGGCACGCCGAACGCCTTCTCCACCGCGCCAGGTTCTTTCGCGCTTACGTCCATCATTTCCAGCGAGATCGCATAGATGGTGCACGCCACAAGAAACAAGGACGTGTAAAGGGCGAAAATCAAGGGCCAGTTGGGAAAGACAGGTTTGGCAGCCGGACGCGCTGAATCAGCCAGGCGAATGATATTGTTCTGCAGCTCCGAATTAATTCCGGCCTGCTTGATCTTGGCGAATAGATCCTGATAAACCTGCTCCGCCGTTTCGGCTTCGTGCTTCAGCTGCAGATAGTCAAAAGATCTGGCAGCCAGATCGTCAACTTCCTGTTTGGTCTCTGCCACGGCCGTCGACAACATTCGTTGGCGCACCAGCGACTGGCGGTAGTCCACGGCAATTCGCATAGCAACATTCTGGCGGCTTTCTTCAAGTGCTGCTCGGGCTTCGTCGACCTGGGCGGCTGCCTTGAGGTATTCCGGATGCCGATCTCCATAGGTTGCGGCTACCAAGGCCAGGTTGGCTTTGGCTGTTTGCAGCTTCTCCAGATCGCGGGCGAGATCGCTCGATTGCGTCGAGACCTGGACCTCGGGCAGTGTGCCGTCCTTCGCTTCGCGGTAAACCGACTCCTTAGCGATGCGATCGGCCTCGGCGATGCTGTTTTCAGTGTTTAGAGCCTGCAGCCGGGCAACCAGCACACTGGTCTTTTGTTCGGGATCTGCGGTGCCGAGCTCTCGTTGGTAAGCCATGAGAGCCTGGTGTGTCGACTCCATCTTTAGTTTCAGATCGATCAGCTGCCTCTCCATCGAGGAAGTCAGACGGCCGGCCTCCCTGATGCGGCTATCGAAAATATTGCTGAGATAAGAATCTGCGATGGCGTTGGCCACATCCGACGCGATCTTCGGATCTGAATCGCGGTAGGTGATGGTGAGCAGGTAAGTGTTGGGCCTGCGTTCGATTTTTAGATGCTTGAGCACGATCGGGGCATTGCGAATGGCACTAACCTTCTCGTGCGAGTAACGCCAAAATACAGAATGCCGGAATTGGCCTTCGCGCTCCAGCAGGTCATAGCGCTCCACCACAGGCCGAAGGATGACGTCTGCCAGTAACAAACTCTGCTGCGTCGCCATGAACTGGTCGTCACCGGTGGACAGCGGGCGATCTTGTCCGACGGTCGTGGGCGCCGACTGACGGTCGATAGAAACAGTGGCGGTACCCTGATTGACCTCGGGAAACAGCCCACTCACACCCGCCGCAAGAGCGGTGAGTCCTAAGCTCGCAAGCAAAATCCAAGCTGCGCGGCGGCGGATGGTCGATACGTAGAAGGTAATCGGATGCTGGTATTCAGCGGGATCATCCAGTCTGGAATGCGGATTCGGTATGGCTATCGAGCTGGGCATGCAATCATCCGTGATGGCTATAAGCCTTGGTCTTCGAAACGGGTCGGCTAGTTCCGGCTCAGTGGGCCCAGATAGCGGCAGATACCGCGGTATTTCCCATACCTGTAACGTGGTTAATTACAGTGGCCGCGCCTTTCATCTTTCTATTTGTCGGAATGTAAAGAATGTCGTTGGCAGCCAGCTTTACGTCGTCGGCTTTCCGATCCAGAATCCGCCGCAGGGATATTTCTATTTCCGTTTTCTGCTCGCTGCCTGGTTGCTGGCGGTAGATATAAGCTCGATTCAGAGTGAAGGAATCGAGGCCTCCGCTCAGCGCGAGCAATTGGAGCACGGTGGTGTCCTCGAGACTCTGAAAGGGGAACGCTCCGGGACGCTTCACGTTTCCCACCACGAACACGCGTTCGCACTCGGGCACGCGAATCTGCGCACCCGCGGTTACGGGAATGTTCAATTCGGGATGCCGGCCATCGAAGAGATCGCGAACTGACAACCGCTGGATGCTCCCTTTGGCCGGTTCGACAATGACTTCCGGCCCTGCCTCCGGGAGCAGGCCGCCGGCCTGGCTGAGGGCTCCCAACACGCGCAGGTTGCCAAACTCCTGAACGGTGATCGGAGTCTTCACCGCCCCGGAGATGGTAACGTCACGGCTGCGGTACTCGACGACGGAGACATCAACCACCGGGTGGACCAGGAGGTGCTGGGAGCGCAGCGACGCCGCGATTTCATCCCGCAGTTCATCAGGCAACAGCCCGGCTGCATGTATAGGGCTCTGCAATAGAGGCAGGTTCAGATTGCCCTGTTTGTCGATGCGAAACGATTGCGTAAGTTCCGGTGCGTCATAGACGGAGAGACGAACAAGGTCGGAGGCGCCGATAGGTTGGAATGGGAGGTTGGCGCCTCCGAGGGTAGCAGGGGTTGCAGGGAAAGCCGGCCCCGGTTGAGACGGAGACAACCGCTGCGCTGCTCCGGCGATAGAGAGTAATGCTGACGCGATCGCTATTGCCACCGCAGGTTTTCTCATGGCTCACCCTAATGCGTGCAAGCGTAGAACCTTCGGGTGAAACGAAGACGCAAAGGAAGATTAATCTTCCTTTAGCAGGAGCAGAGACATTGTGGGAAAAGGGCGCATCGGTTTGGCGGTTCCGGGGATCTACGGACGATAGCCGATGACTCTCGCAGGGACGCCGGCACAAATCGACATCGGGGGCAAATCGCTCGTGACCACTGCTCCGGCTCCGACGACTGCACCGTCGCCGATGGAAACGCCCGCAGTGACCACAACATTCGCGCCCAACCAGACGTCATTGCCGATGATGATCGGAGCATCCCGTCCAGGTTGATCACGAATCAGTTGTCCCCGGGCCACGCCATGATTGGAAGAGATAATCGATGCGCAGGGACCAAGAAGCACATTGCTTCCGATCGTGATTGGACCGCCCGGGGAAGCCCACACGGAGCAGAGATGGTTGATGAAGGAATTCTCGCCGATCTTGATCATTTCGGGGTACTTGAAAAATACGGTGGGCAGGATTTTTGTCCCCCTGCCCAGCTTTTGCAGCTTCGCTTTGCGAACATAGTTCCCGCCTGTGATTAAAGCGAACAGGTAGCTCCATCCTTTGACGGTCTCGATGAGCGGTCGGATCACTTTTTCCCCGGGGAGCAAACATAGCAGAGCAAGGGTTCCCACGCCACTTGCCTCATCGATGCAGCACCAGGAGTCACAAGCGCCCGTTTCTTCGGAGCATGAACGAGGCCTGGCATCCTCGATTCGCGGATCGACGCTGTGAGCTGCACTCCGGTTATCTCGGGTGTGCGTCCTGCTCTTGCCATGATGCCGATCAAGGTCCGCACTTATTAAGTAGCGGGAGAGCGGCATTACATGGGTAATGCACCCCCTAGGTTATGGTTGCTCAGAGTGTACAAACCGATAGTGATCAAGCGCGTACAGGGATCGTGACCACTTTCCTGGGTGGTCCCACGGGCCTACGGGGGCATCGAATGAATAGGGTTTTGGCAGCTCTCGCGTTCGGTACGGCGGTACCGGCATTGGCGTCTACTTATACAGTGCCCGCGGGTTCCAGTTCCACCACCATTCAGGCGATTGTGAATACGGCCGGCAAAGCGTCCGGCAACACTGTCGTCTTTTCAGCGGGATCCTACAATCTGACGTCGACGATTATTCTTCCTTGCGCGAGCGGAACTGTATACACGGGTCCGAATGTAGGCCCGCAGGTCATTTCGTATAGCGCAAGCGGAGTCATGAGCATCAAAAACCTGCCCACGGCGGTGTTTTCGGTAAGTAATAACAGCTATGTGTTTTCGGTGAACTACAATGGGTCATCTTATACTTCGCCGACACAGGGATGCACTATCCAATACATGGCATTCAACGGTACCCAGGGCGGGATATATGTGAATCAACCCAGTTCAGGGATAACCGTGCAGAACAACGCATTCTATAACAACAACCCACCCTGGAACGATGCGCAGCCCTCGGCGAATTCCGGAATTTATCTTGACGGAGACAATGGGGCGGCCTCGGCGTCGGGCGGTGTATCTTACATCTCGGTCCTGTGGAATTCATTTTTTAACAATTGCGCCTCCATACAGGCAAACGCATGGCCGGATGCGGGCGGAGACTGCAATGCAGTCCACGTGCAAAGTTACAACAACTATCTCGTGATCAAGAACAACGTAGTGAATCAGACCGAGGAAGGATTCAAATTTTACGAGCAGTCTTATGAGTATCCGGTGCAGTTTAACGCAGATGTGGAAAACAACAATATGCAGGGCAATTCCCGGATATTGATCGAGGATCAGCAGCCAACCAATGCCAACGTAATCTTTAGCCACAATGCGTTTTATCAACCCACGAATCCGAGCTACAACACATTTGAGCTGTCCATGCCGCTAAATCAGTGCGTGAACGCCGCCTCCGGTTGTTCCGGGAAGGGCGGAGGAGCCGCGACCGTGGCCAACGACGACGTATACATTGGCAATGTGCCTGTAACTATTACCGGATCGGGAGCCCACTATGGGATTGGACTGGAGGAATGGGGCGTAGGTGCGACCGCCATGTACAGCCTTTTTCAGGGAGGAAACGGGCCGGATACCTGCGATGCAGGATATGGGTGTTCAGGATGGGGTATCGTGATCGGGCTGTCCTTCAGCAATGTCAACGACAGCAACAACTATTTTTCCGGCTACGACGTCGCCGCTTATGGCGCCTTCGGCTATGAAGCAGGCGCCACCGAATCGAATGCGGGGATGCTTCTCAACCAGAATACCGTGGTGAATAACAGCACGACGATCGCAACGGTTGCGCCCGCCATCTCGGCGGCCGCAGGTTCGCCAGGATTCACCATCACACTCAGCGATAGCGACAGCAACCATGGGTTATCGATTTTCTACACCACGGATGGGTCCACTCCAGGCATTTTTGCTCCGGGTGGAAGCGCGGGCACTTCGATGCTTTATCAGGGGCCATTTGCCGTGGCGGCAGGAACCACGGTAAAAGCGATTGCCTCGTGGGGCCAAGGGGCCAACCAGGGCATTGTATTTCCATCCTTTGGTTATATTCCGAGCAGCGTTACGACGCTGACCGTTACACCCTCCGTGCCTACCCTGGTGGGAGCCTATGTGCGTGCCACTGGAAATTCGATGGCTGCGGGAAGCACCATGCAGTTTACCGCGTATGGCGTTTACACAGATGGCTCGGTCAGCAAGTTGCCCGACACCCACGGTAATGCAGTGACGCTCTGGAATACTACCAATCATTCTGTCGCCAAGATCAGCACCCTGGGCCACGTTACCGCAGTCGCTAATGGGCAAGTGACCGTCGAAGCGACGGTGGGTAGCATCAAGGCGACACCGTTCCCGATGACGATAGCTCCGCCACTGCCACCGCCTTCTCCAACGCCTGCTGCTTCGGCGGCCTCGACTGTTCCCATGCATGCAGCTTTAGCGGCTTCCTCAAACGAGACTGCCGCAGAAGCACCAACGGGGGCGTCGACTGTCCCCACGCCGGCTTCCTCAAACGAAAGCCCCGCAGAGGCATCTCCGGGGTCGGGCGGCTCGTCGCCGGCCGCGAACGGGTTGCCGGCTGGTGTAGCAGCATCCACCGGGGCGGGTTCAATTCCGATGGGACCGATTCCCGCCCCGGCAGGGCCGGCGCTTGCTGATGCGTTTCTCGGACCTTTTTGGAGATTGGTGGAGCCCGCGGGAGGGTCAGCGTCCATTTCTAATGGGCACCTGTTTATCGGGGTACCGGGCGGGAGCAATCACGATTCGTTAACGCCATCCAACCAGGCGGTCCGCGTCGTGCAAACGATCGTTAACGGCGATTTCGATGTTGCCATCAAAATCGATTCTCCACTGGTTGCGAGCGATGCCGGCACCAGCCAGGGGCTCATGCTGCTGGCGAATAATACAAACTACATCACCTTCGCGTTGACCACGGATGGAACCAGGGTGGGGCTCAAGGCGAACACGGTCGTGAATGGAGCGGCAGCAACGGTGCTCGAAGACGCGGACTTGACCCAGTACCAAGCCCCGATGTATCTGCGAATGGCCAAAAAAGGTTCCGCGTACGTTGCCTACTACTCGGTCGACGGAACTAACTGGACGCAGGCAGCCAGCTTCACCTACTCCATGGTTCCCACGACGATCGGACCGTTCGCCAGCAACTACAATGATGCGCCAGAAAAAGCAGTTCCCGTGGTAATGGCCGTGAATTGGTTCGATGTTCAGGAATAGCTTTCCTGACTTCAGTAATGCGCCCCACGGGCCATTGCCGGGATGATGAGGAAAGCCTGATGGTGACTAAGGAGGCGCAGGAAGTCGCGGGCTCCGGTCGGTTATAAGACCTGCGTTTCCCGGGAGTCTTCAGATGAATAGAGTCAAGGCAACACTTTTTTCTGCTCTTGGTTTCTCTCTGGTTATCACCGTTGTAGCCTTGGCAGGCGACCTGACTTCTGTGCCGGGTGCGCCAATGGCGAGCAACTTCCCCGGGCCTTTATGGAACGTAGTCGCGCCTGTCGGAGGGACAGCGTCAGTTACGAATGCCCACTTGACCCTAAACGTCCCCGGCGGCAGCAATCACGACCCGCTACGGCCGTCGAATCAGGCGGTCCGCGTTGTGCAACCGATCGGAGATTACAATTTCGATGTCGCCATCAAGATTGACTCGCCCATTGCGCCGACCGCGGTGGGCACCAGCCAGGGTGTGATGGTGCTGGCCGACGATGAAAATTTCATTACCTTTGCGCTGCTGACGGACGGAACCAATATTTCTCTCAACGCGCAAACTGTTACCGCGGGTGTCGCGAAGGCTGCGTTCAACCAAACGAGCTTTAACGAATACCACGCACCCATCTGCTTACGGCTCAACCGGCAGGGCAGCACATACGCCGCCTATTACTCAGTCGACGGGGTCGTGTGGACGCAGGTGGCGA
>JBARKD010000895.1:0-7577 GCA_049800615.1 Acidobacteriaceae bacterium
AGTTCTCACGCAGACTCTTTCAGCCCCGCCGTTAATTTGAATAGAAGCCGCTGAGGCTACAATTTCCGGCCTCAGACAGAATTGTCGTCCCGACAGCAGTTGAGGGATCTGCAGTTTCTCTTATCGCTACGAAAACAGCCGGCTTTACAACAGAATTGTCGTCCCGACCGAAGGGATCTGCAGTTCTTCTCAACCGGCAAACCATCTTCCTGCCCCCGCCGAACCTTCGATTGGAGGGCCAGGTGGCAAAAGTAAGCCCAGCCCTTGCGGGCTGGGCTTACGTCAGAACGCCAGAAACCCGGCGCTCCCGTCTCAATCTCCCGCCAGGGCCACTTCCGCGTTCGATTGGCTGCGCAGCGTCTGCTCGAATGCTGCCAACTGCGCTTCGATATCGCCTTCGATAACCCGCCGCTTGACGATGTCTTCCCGGTACCGGCGCAGGAAGTAGTCGATCGTCTCCACACGAATGCGAATGGAGCCCGACGGCTTGTTCTCATCCAGGTCTTTGAAGGAGAAGTATGGTGTTCCCGAGCGCTCGATGATGCCTTCGATCACGCCATAGATCGGCGCGTCGTGGCCGCATTTGAAACTCGAAACTTCGAGTGCCACTAGATTCGGGTGGCGCGCGGTGAACTTTGCCGCCCAAACCTTGTGGTTAGTGCTGGTGGAGTAGCGGTTCTTCCACACGTCCTTGATGTCGAGCGGGTGGGTGATCAGGCCCGCGCGCACCTCAGCGCCAAACAGACGATCCAGCATATCCTCATCAAGGGGAAGCGTGCTTTGTGAGAACACCGGGTAGCCGAGCTTCTGGAACTCTTCCATGATCTCGTGATTCAGACCCGGATCGTGATGATAGACGCGTCCCAGCATCACGATGCCGATGCGATCCTCGCGTTCCAGTTGATCGAGTGTCTTGCGGGCCTGCCGGCGGATATCCTCCTCGCTCTCAGACAGCGCCTTGAACCCGGCGTCCAGTGCCCGCTGATTCTCCTCGCGAGAAAGGCCCAGCACCGGTCCCCACGCCTTGAACATCTGGTCGGCGCAAATCCTCTGGTCCTGCAGGTTCAGGATCGGATCGATGTAGCTGATTCCGTTCTCCGTGAAGATGTCGCTTTCCTTCATGAAGGCGGCCTTCACTACTTCGGGCGTCGCCGTGACCGTAGGGCACGCATTGGACCCGGTAAGGTTCACCAGGGGAGTGTGCAGCACGTCGTACATCGGGAACCAGATCGCATTCAGCGGCTTCTTGTTGTGCTTGGTCGCGATCAGATTGTAGACATGCGCGATGCCGATCTTTGACGGATAGCAGGGATCGATGGCTCCCCGGCTCGAGCCCGCACGGTAGAGCTCCGGCGTCGTGTAGTCGGAGTAGAGCAGGTTCTCAGCCTTGAGCCCCAGGCTCGCGAAATAGGCATTAAACAGCGGCGCATAGGTGTAGGTATTGAGTAGCCGGGGTATGCCAATGCGGAAGTCCGCCCGCTTCTGCATCAGCGCGGCGCGCTCTTTGATGGCCTTCGAGACAAATAGTCCTTTTGTGCTGGGAAGGGAATCGGCAACCACCGGCACCTGGCGATGACGGAATACGTCGCGCGCGGCGATGTCGACATAATTTGGGTTCGCTTCCTTGATCTTGTCGATATCGGCCTTGATGTCTTTCATATCGGCCAGATCTTCGACCGTGCCTTTTTCGCAGGTGGCGATGATCAGCCGCTGTTCTCCAACCCGTAGAGGCACCTTGGTCTTCCGCGGCTGAAAATCCACCGGCTTCGGAAGCTCAACCACGTTGCTCGAGCCCGGAGACATCTGGATCTGAATGAGCGGTTCGATCTTGGCCTTGAACGTCGCTTTGCCCCCGCCCGTGCTGCAGGAAGAGCCATGCGCGTCCGCGTTTGCCTGGATTTGCTCCAGGCTGGGCAAGCTGGCGACAACCTGCGCCGAACCTTCCTGAGCCACCGCGGCTGCAGGGGCATGATCGTGGTCGTGCGCGTGCTCGTGACCGGCGCCCGTGCTCGTCACGTCCACGTCGATAAATGTCCGCAGGCAATTGTTTTTGCAGAAGTAGCAGCGGGTATCTTCGTTGCGCGTGGTGCGGTAGCGAATGTTCCGCACCGCTTCCAGCCCGATGAAGGTTGTCCGCATGCCGTTGTTCCACAAACGCAGGACTTCCTGGGCCGCACCGATGGCCCCCGACTCCCCGCAATGCTCGTGCACAATGATCTCGGGTTCCTTGCCCTTGGCGCGGAAGCTGGCCTTGATGAAATCAACTTCAGCTTTCACTACGGCAAGGTTGTTCTGCGTGCCCCCTTGCAGAACGAAGCGCGATCCCAGCGAAGCCAGGTTCGGGATGCTGGCCACATAAAGGAACACATTCTTCGGCAACACATCAGCGAGCCCGGCCAGAATCTCTTCCGAACGCCAGCCCTGGCGCTGGAAGTTCACAATGTCGGACTGCATGAACACCGCGCAACCATACCCGAACTGCGGCATAGACTTGGCCGAGAAGGCAATATCGGCGAACTCCTCTACCTTCTTGCCGAAACCTTCCGCCGTCGACTGCAGAAAGTATCCGTTGCCGGCAGAGCACTGCGTATTTAGCTTGAAGTCCTTAACGCGGCCGTCTTTGAGGACGATCAGCTTGATGTCCTGGCCGCCCACGTCGATGATCACGTGTGGATCGTCATAGAACTTTAGAGCTGATTCCGTATGAGCCACAGTTTCCACAAGGGCAACGTCCGCGTTCAACACGTCCTTCAGAATGTCCTTGGCGTAGCCGGTGGTGCCGACGCCCAGAACCTCCAGCGAGGCGCCTTTGGTCTCGACCTGTTCGCGCAGCTTCTCAAACATTTCGATCCCATCCTGAATCGGGTTACCGTTCGAGAGCTGATACGTCTTGCAAAGAATGTTCCCGTCCTTCCCCAGCAGGACAGCCTTGGTGGAAGTAGATCCGCCATCGATACCGATAAAGCCGGAGACCGTTTCCCCTGGACGAAATTCCGCCGGGACAAATTTCTTCCTCCGGAATTCTTCGCGGAAGCGCCCTAATTCGCTGTCGTCGGTGACCAGGCCTTTGCCGCCCGCAACCGCCTTTTCCTCCGCCCGCCCGTAGTCGATGTAATAAAGCAGCTTGTCTATGCCCTCATAACGGCCAATCGCTGCCTCTTCATCCCTACCGAATTCCACCGCCCCCAGGGCCGCGAAGTATTGCGCATTTTCTGGAACCTTGATCAGTTCCTCCGGCTTCATCCCTTCCGGGATTTCCACCTTGCGCTCCTTCCACATGATGGGAATATTTGTCTGCCACGCTTCCCGCATGCCCTTGATAAAGCCGTTAGGGCCGCCCAGAAGCAGAACGTGCGGACGCAGCGTATGCCCGCGCGTCAGCACGCTGAGATTTTGCAGCACGATGGCCTCAAACAGAGACGCCATCAACTCGTCGGGAGGGGTGCCGGTTTTCTGCAGGCCGTTGATATCGGTCTCTGCGAACACACCGCACTTCCCGGCGACCTTGTGCAGCTTCACCCCGTGATAGGCCTGGTTGGAAAGTTCGGAAGCCGGGATTTTCAGCTTGGCATTGATCTTGTCAATCACGGCGCCCGTACCGCCGGCACACTTGTCATTCATGGAGGGGATCTTCTTCTTGCGTCCGGTCTCCGGATCATCCTTGAAAACGATGATCTTCGCATCCTGGCCACCGAGCTCGATCACCGAATACACTTCCGGGTGAAGCTTCTCGACGGCGAGCGAGACGGCATGCACTTCCTGGACAAACTTGGCGCCGACCATCTCGGCGATCGTGCCGCCCCCGGATCCGGTAATGAAGATCCTGGTGTTTTGCGGGTTAATCCCGGTGTCTGCTTCCATGCGCCGCAGAAACTCCAGCACCTTCTCAGGTTGCCGTGTTTCGTGGCGCTGATAATCCTGCCAGATGGTCCTATCAGTTGCGGCCTCCACCACGATCGCTTTGACCGTGGTGGATCCGACGTCCAAACCAACCAGAAACTCCTGCATACACTCTCCCTAAGAAGCGCCTTGGGACAACGATGGGGCCGTTTTAGGCTACCTGGACGGCAGCCTCAACCGGCGCTTTCGGGCGGCGAGCGTATGCCCGGTCTTTCTTCATCAGGTCGTTAACATGCCACGCGAATTGAGCGGCTGTTCCCGCCAGACCATGGCGGTGCGGGAATTTGTATAACCCATGCTTGAGCTCAGGATGCGCATCGACGTAGGCCCGCAGTTCCTCGAGCGACCTGCCGGTCTCCTTTAGAACACCGTCGAACTCCGCACGGGCTTTTGATTTAGCCTCGGCAAGCGCCATTTGCACTCGGCTGTGGGCGTTCACTTCGCCTTCTCCCGAAGTCTCCACAGGGAGGAAAATCATGTCCTTGTACTTGTTCACCACCCGCGATTGAACACCGTCCGACTGGGTGGAAGGCATGCAGCCGAAAGGCTTGAGCGCCAGCACCATGTGGCAAAGGTGGTTCACCGTGTAGTAGACGTTCTTGCCTACTTCCATGAAGCCCTCACCGCCGCGGGCCAGTTGGTGGTAGAAGGGATGCGCCAGGCGCGACAGTTCCTTCTGCGGAATGAGCCGGTGGGACGTGTCTCCCAGATGCCGGATCGTGCGATGGTAGAAGTATTTCCACATCACACTGCCGGCGCTCAGGCCGCCCGTCTTCTTGAGCACCTTGAGCTTGTTGGCCGTGCGCTTTTTCACTTCGTACCACTTGGGATCCTGGTACGGAGCTTCAGCGTCCGCCCGGGCTTTGGCCCCTTCTTTGGCCACGTACATCATGTAGGCAATCCAGGTGGCGATGGGTTCCACCAGCACCTGGGCGCCCTCTTTTTCCAGGAAGGCAAACATGTTGAAGTTCCCGTCGCCCTCGGTCGTCTGCGCCCAGAACTCGCCCGTAATCTTCACCACCGGCTTCACCCGCAGTCGATCCACCTCGATCGCGTTGATGCTGTCACGGCAGGCGTGCAGGGCGCTCACGTACTCCTTGCCGTACACGTTGTGCGCGATCTTGCCCAGGGTGCAGCCGATCCCCTCGACCTTTTTGTTTTTGGCGATCCACGGCCTTGCCCACTCCGGAGCGGCTTCCATAATGTGCCAGCGCTTGCGACCGCGCAGGGTGTCGGTCAGAACCTTCGCCGACTCGCGAATCACCCGGTCCGTCTCCCCCTTATTTACTTCGAACGGCCGCACCTGGTAGACCAACTCATTCAGTACGTCGCCCAGGTTGAGCGCATTCAGCATGCCCATGCCAAAGTCAACGGAAAACTTCAGGCCCGGCTCCCCACTGGCCGCCTTGATGCCGTCGGTCTGCTGGAACAGCAATACCCGGAACCCTTCGAACCCGGAATTCTGCAGGGCAAAGCGGTATTCCGCTTCGTACATGCCAAACCGGCAAGGGCCGCAGGAGCCGGCGGTAAAATAAACGTAGTTGTCGATGATCTGTTGCCGGGTCAGGCCTTGCTGCTCCAGCTTCTGCAGGTAGCGGACCAGGTTGCCCACCGTGAAATACGTAGGGTTGCACTGCCCGTTGTTCCCGAATTCCTTGCCCGCCTGGAAGTCCGCGACCTCCGGGGTCGGGATGTTCTCGCATTTGTAACCGCTCCCATGGAAAACGGCCTTGATCATTTCCTCGTGCTTCCAGGTGAGCCCCCCGAACAGGATGGTGACGTAGTCCCGTTCCGGCCCGGTGAAGGTCCGCTCCACCGGCTTCTTAAACTCGCGCATGCGCGCCAGTCCAGCTTGCGCGCGGAGACGCGCGCGTTCGGCATCGATGCACGCTTGGATCTCTACCTCGGCATCCGTCTGAACAATCTCGTTCACCACCACCGGCATGGGGGATCTCCTGTTTCCTTGTTGAACAACGTTTGGGGCCCGATGTTGGCAGGAAAGTCAGGCCTTACATTTGGCCTTCCATGCCCTGGAATCCATGCGCTAGCTGCTTAAAGAAATACTTGATAACCCGCTGGTCGTTGTAGCACCAGCCCAATATGTGGTTCAGCGTAGAGAAGCAATGCGTCTGACAGGTTTCTTTTTGCTGATCGAGCTGCTTGGTTTCGAACTTGTGGCTCCCGACAACGCCCCAGTCGTAGCTGGCGGTATACATGGGAAAACAGGGCGCAAGGGTGCCGTCCACGCGAATAATCATGGAGTTCTGGCCGGCACGGCAGTTCCACGGGAAATGATTGCCCTTCATGAAATCGACCATCTGCCAAAGGCGGGTGTTCGAATTAACCATCTTATAGCCGCTATCCTGCTTCTCCGTCAACCACTGTATTGTCTCCTCGACCAGGGGCCAATCATTTTTTTTTATGTAGGTGACATTGTTGTCCGCGTGCTCGAAATGCTCGTCCTGCTCCAGAAGCGGCGATTCGTTGATGTGGTAATCCGTAGCAATGCCGCAATCGTGCGCGATTTCCGTCAGTTCCCGCACATCGTCCAGGTTGTTGCGGCAAATGTTGACATTCAAAAAAACGGAATACCCGTACCCATATTGTTTACGAACCAGGTAGTCGAATTGTTTCCGGATAGGCGCCAGGGCTTTCGGGAGGCCCGGCTTGATGTCCACTGCGTCCACGGCGATATTGAAAGTGGAGATTCCCGCGTCGGCCAGTTTATCGATGACTTCGGTCCGTAGCAGGCGGGCGTTGGTGGGAAGGTAGATCCAGAAACCCTTCTTGGCGGCGTAATAGGTGATGCGGTGGATGAAATCCGGCCGCAGCAGAGGCTCGCCCCCCATGTAGGCCAGTACTCGGCAACCCGTGCCGTGTAGCCAATCAATCGACCGGACGGCCGTGTCCTCGCTCATCCCTTTGACCTTGTTGTCGAAGGCCCAGCAATAGTGGCAGTCCAGATTGCACTTGAACTCTGTGAAGAGGTACGAAATCAAGGGATGAAAGTCGCCCGCGGTCACCCGGGAACGGATATACGGAAAGAGCCATCCGCGCATCGCGTGATAGACCTGGCCCGCCGTCCACTGACGTTTCGCCGGTGGCTGCCATGATGGATCATCAGCAACCGGTCCAAGCAGGTCTGGGCGCTGTGGAAAAACAGGATCGGGAAATTGTTGTGGTTGGCCGATCGGCCGCAGCCCGGGTACCGGGGCGACCTGTTTGGTTAGCAGATTATGCAGAGGCACATCGAGACGGAAGCTAGGAACTTGCTCGGTATCTTGTTCTACTGGCATCACAGCCCTCACTGTCAAAGCCAAAAAATATGACTCACCAACTTTGCAGTTGCGACAGATGCGCCTCGACTGACGTTGCCGGTGCACCCGCCATGCCACAAATTCAGCTCTAGGGAACTGATGCAAATGCTCGAACGAAAGTTCCATCCACTTCTCGGTTTTGCGGAGAGACGGGCACTCGAAAGAAAAATGGAAATCGCGAACAGTCTGGAGGCATTGCAACGGATGCAACCACACCCCATCGCTTCGAAGCAAAGCGCACGACGTCAATTTGCGCCATCAGATTTCAATGAGCGCACGTCGACCTTTTTTAATCCCGAAAGGCTGTGACTTTTTGGCGTGAAGGGGCGGGGCTTTCAGAGTCTGCGTGAGAACTGCACA
>JBARKD010000896.1:0-3478 GCA_049800615.1 Acidobacteriaceae bacterium
GCTCCGTACACGGTTCTGATCGGGACCAAAGGCGAAGTGCTCTACAAAACGCAGGGAGAGATGAACGTTTTGGAGGTGCGACGCGCCATATTGAAGAACGTTGCCGACGACCTCTACCTCGGACAGCACGCCTATTGGAACAGCAAATTCTGAGGCAATGGGCTGGAATTTTGTGACCAGACGGAACTGACCCTTTCGCCGGAGCACGGTCGGTCTTCGCCTCGGGTAAAAAAGGGGGGTAAAAAAGGGGGACGGTTACAAATACCGGGGGATCCCAGCTTTTGATTGTTCTATATATTCTTACCCAGGCATTGCATGACCTTCCACCTTCACCTCAACGATGTTGCTTGCGTACCCACTCAACACCAACGCGATCGAACCAAATCAGAAACTCTACCTGGCAAGAGAGGGCGGTGAGCATGAACCGGATCAGTCGTCGAAATCTATTGGCCACGACCGGCATGGGTATCCTGACCGGCGGCCTCCGCCGGGTTTTCGGTATCGAGTCAGGCACCAACGCCCAGGCAGATAAAGCGCCTGCCGAGAGCCAAAAGGGCCCGCTTGCCCTGGCACAGTATCAGCCCGTCAGCATGCTCCACTTAAAAGAAACGCAAGTGCCGCGGGCCAGGTATCCGGTCATCGATTTCCATACCCACCTGACTTTCTCGCTCCAGGTGGTCAATGGCGTTTCCCTGGGCGCCGGACGCAGGATCGTCGGGCAACCGGAGGAACTGCTGCCCGTGATGGAGCGCAGAAATATCCTTGCCTTGACGAACCTCACGGGCGGGTTCGCAGATGGCTTGCAAACTACGGTCGCCCAGTACGACAAGCGTTTTCCAACGCGGTTTTATACCTTCACCGAGCCCTCCTACAACCTGTTCCAACAGTCGAACTATCCTCGGTTGCAGGCAGACGCTATTCTCGCTGCCCACCAGTCAGGCGCTCGTGGCCTAAAGATTTTGAAGACCCTCGGCCTCTCTTTGCGTGAGCAGACGACCACAGGCAACCTGGTGAAAGTGGATGATCCGCGATTTGACCCTATGTGGGAAGCCTGCGGCGGTTTGGGTATGCCCGTCGCCATCCACGTATCCGATCCACTGGCATTCTTTACCCGTACCGATCGCTTCAACGAGCGGTACGAGGAACTGAACAATCACCCTGATTGGTCTTACTTCAAACCAGGGTTTCCCTCCAACGCGGAGATCCTGGAAGCGCGCAATCGAGTGTTTGCCCGGCATCCCAAAACAAACTTCGTCGCCCTCCATGTCGGCAACTGCGCCGAAGATCTGCAAAACGTCGCGCAAAACCTCGATCATTTTCCAAATATGTATGTAGACATCGCGGCCCGTCTGAATGAGTTGGGACGCCAGCCAAGAGCAGCGCGCAGGTTCTTTGATAAGTACCAGGACCGGATTGTTTTCGGAACGGATGCTACGCCGCATGGAGACAAATTTCCGCAGCAGGTATTCAACGACAGCCTCTACGAAATCTACTTTCGATTCCTCGAAACCGACGATGAATACTTCGATTACGCTCCCGCAGCCACGCCTCCGCAAGGGCGCTGGAAAATATCGGGAATCGAACTCCCCGATGGCCTCTTACATAAAATTTATAACCAGAATGCCGCCCGGTTGCTCCGTGTCTCAGTTGGTTGACCCCGACACCGCCGCCTGACTCCGCTGAGGAAGTCAACCCTGGCACCCTACTCCGGTAAAAATTCAAAACTGGTGAAGGCCAGCATTTTGCTGTCCGGCGACCAGGACGGAACGTTCATCGTGCCCCGCCCCCCAAGCAGTTTGGCCACGGTTCGTACCTTTCTGTCGGAAAGCGACAGCACGCGAATTTCAACATCCTGATTGGCTGGATGACCCTGCGTGCCTGGTTTGTAGGCGAGGAAGGCAATCATTTTGCCATCCGGCGAGATATGCGGAAACCAGTCGCTGCTGTCGCTGACCAGGAGCTGTTCCGGTGCGGTCCCATCCCGCCGCATGCGCCAGATCTGCATATGGCCGGTGCGGTCCGACTGAATGTAGATCCACTCACCATCCGGGGAGAATTCGGCCACGTCGCTCTTGGCCGCAAGAAGAGTTTCCGGGCCACCCGCGGCAGGAACGGTATAGGCGTCGAAGTTGTCGCCCCGCTGGCCGGTAAAGGAGATGATTTTGCCATCCGGCGACCAACCGTGAAAGTAGGCGGGACCGTTCGGAGTCACACGTCTGGGTGTTCCACCGGTCGTGGAGACTATGTAAATCCGCGCCTGCCCGTCCGGATCCTGATTCCCGATCGCAATTTCACTGCCATCGGGCGAGATGCCATGATCCCCGTTGATTTTTGTCTCAGGGGCAGTCGGAATGAGAGTGGAGGCAGTGGACCTTGGAACCGTGCTGTCAATGGGATGAATGCCATCGTCCAGCACGAGTTGTTGCAGGGTCCCTTCCTGGTTGAAGATGAGTGCCTTGCCGTCCGGCGTCCAGTTGGGATCTTCGAAGTGCACGGGTGCCGTGTAGCGGACCCGGCGATCGGTCGACGCAACGATGACCGTCTCCAGGGTGCTGTGCAGCACAGGTTCACCCGCAGCCGGCAGCAGAGGTTCCGTCTTCACGTTTGCGAAGATGGCCGTTTCTACAACCTTCTCATTGTGAGAACCGACACCAAGCCCAACGTAAAAGTCGCCCTGGATGCCGACACGCATGGCCGCACCCGAAGGCGCCATGTTTCCGCTGGCGTCTGGAATGGATACATAAACGTAGTCGCCGCGTTTCTCGATGCGCACCCGATGCGGTCCCATACCGTAGGTTTCTATCTCGTGGGTATCTCCGCCGAAAGTGTCGCGGTACTGCAATGAGGTGAGGCCATCGCCGTGGCGCGCGACATCGGCATAGATCGAATGTGGATCGAGCGACTGCCGAATCATCAGCACGGCCTTGCGGTGCGCATTACCCTTCTCGCCCACAAAGTCGATGTCCGCGGTCAACGCCACGTCGCCGGACATTTTTCTCCAAACGTAGTGAAAGGCATCAGCGCCCGACCAGATATCAGCGCCGCTGCCCGAGACGGTATAGCTATCTTTGGACGCGTCGTAGTGGCCGCCACCGGGAAGAAGAACAACACCGTAGTCCCCCTGGCCTTCGAACTGGCCGAGAGTTTGGTTGGTGCTTTGTGCGTACGCGAAAGTGGCCCCGAAAAACACGGCAAGCAACCATCTCCAGCGACCCCTCCCGGCAAGGTTCATGCGCTCCTCCATGAAAGAAGACATCCTCTAAAGATACTGTCAATAGCTTGCTCCTCTCAAAAATTCCCATCTGATCACAAAGCGAAGAGAGAAAAGTTTTCAGAGGCGTGTAACCTTGCATGTTGGCGTCGCTCTCATGTGACGTGGCCGGTGAATGAAGAACGCCGGATTTCCACAGGGATGCCCGGGTTCCTGCTGGAAGCTTGAAGAAAGCCAGTCCGTGATCACAAATCTAATCGGGGAGCA
>JBARKD010000897.1:0-5696 GCA_049800615.1 Acidobacteriaceae bacterium
GATCTCTCCACTACGCTACGCTTCGGTCGAGATGACAAATTTGTCGCAGTTAAGGAGTCATGACTGAGACGGAGTTCCTCAGGCCCGAGGAGGAGGCGGCAGCTTCACATGCAGCTCGTTCCGCAGGTAGTTGATGTTGACCGCCAGATTCTGTTCAATGCTGCCTGTACCGTCGTCAGGGCGGGGCGCATCCAGGTCGTAAACCACCCAGCCCTTGAAGTTTCGCCCGCGCAACAGCTTGAACAGCGCGGGAAAGTCGACTCCGCCGGCGCCGAGATTGTGATATAGGCTTGCCTTGGTGTGCTCCGCGAGCGTCGGCGTCGAGGCATTGCCGCGATAACGGGCATACGTATCCTTCAAATGCACCTCCGCGACGCGCGAGAAATAATCGCGGATCATCGCGACCGCATCGCCCCCGCCCAGAGTTAAATGCGCGGTGTCCGCCGTGAGCCAGACATAGCGGGGATCGGTCAGCTCCATCACCCGGCGGATCTCGCGCTCCCGCTCCATCGGCCCCCATATGTGAGGATGCGGCGCCAGCTTCACCCCGACAGCAATGGTCTGCCGGCCAATCTCGTTCAGCGTGCCGGCCAGGTGCTTGAGCTGGTCCTCAGTGGGGCCGCCCACTGGACGAGCGCCCATATTGGTCTTCCAATGATCGCAGCCACAGGGCGCCAGGAAATCATGGGCGAAGCGCACCATGTTGGAGATCAGCTGCGCGTTGCCATCCTTGCTGATCCACGCTTCTGGATACGCCTTGGCATTGAGCTGCGCCGGCGGCAAATCTCCCACATCGATCAGGCGGATGCCCGCCGCTTCGCACATTTGCTTCAGGGCCAGCGGCTTGGGCAGGTAATCGGCAATCTGCCGGGCGTAGGGCTCGATGCCCTGCAGGCCAAAGCGCGCCGTCATGGTGACGATCTGCTGCATATCGGTGGACATGCGCAGCGTGCCGTTGGGCCAGTCGCCCCACAGGGCGCCGGTGATGCCATAGCGGATGTTGGGGTCGACGGGATCGAGAGGCTTCAGCACGGCCGCGCCGCCCATCGCCAGCAGTGAGGAAAGGAAGTCTCGCCTATTTATCATGTTTCATTCCGAAGGCGTAGACGCGGGCATCGTGCGTGACAACAAACACTTTCCCCAGCGCCACCACGGGCTCACTAAAATGCACCCAGCCGGGGATGAGCTGCCCGCTTGCATAAAGCTGCTTGCCCGTCTCCGCATCCAAAGCATAGAGGATCAGATGGCTCACCGGCGTCGCGCGGTACTTCGCCGAGAGCGCATTGTGGTTGATCTGGTCCTGCGTTCCGTGCAAAAAGGATGGGCTCTGGATGGTCTGCTCCCCGGTCTGGATAGCATAGACCACGCCGTTGGCAACGACCGGTGGATCGGGCACCAGCAGGTCGGCCGAGATCCATCGCGGCAGCAGCAATACCTTCTCGCCCTCGGCGACCAGCTCGAAGGCCATGATGCTGCCGTGCGGGGCTTCTGATTCGTGCGCTGGGAAGGTGGGCGCATTTTTGGAGGGCGGTCCCCAGATTGGCACATACAGAAAGCGCTTGCCGCCAGGGGTCTCATAGGTGGTGATGGAACCCCAGATTCCCTGGCCGGGAGTTTTGCCTTCGGCCGCATCGTTGGCCAGCTGGGGCGATTGGTAGAAGGGCGTGGAGTGATTCGGGCGGCCGCCGCCCAGGTCCGCAGCGTCCAGCAGATAGAGGACGCCCTCCTTGCCCCCAACGGCTACCAACTGGCGGTCATGAAAGGGAAAGACGTCGGCGCTCGCGGAACCGAAGTCCAGATCCTGCTTGTTCAGATATTGCCAATTGGCGGGGGTGAAGGAATCGAGCAGGCGCCGGGCGTGCGGAGCCAGCTTGAGCACTGTTTCGCCAAAGTCGCCGGCCGCAGGATCGTAGAGGCCGTCCGCGGTCTGCGCAATCACGGTACTGTCTGGACCCTGGCTCACGCCACCGCGGCCCCAGGGCCCCGAATACTTGTTGCCGCTGGTGTAAAAGCGGGTGAGCTGCGGATGGGCAAGATCGCTTACGTCCATCGCGGAAACGCTCCCGGGGACGGTGGACTGCTTCGCGCCCTTCGGCACCGGCATCTGTCCGCAGCCTCGACCGCTCGTGGTGTAGACGATGTTGTCAATGAGGTTGAGGCTCCAGGCACGCGCGAACGGCTCAATCATGGTGGTGGGCGCCATGCGCTGGGCACCGTTGCTTAAATTGAGGCCGCGCAACTTGCCGTCACTGCTGATGAAGAAGACGATGCCGCGCGGCTTGTCGATGACCGGAGTGTCATTCACCGTGTTGGAGCATAGCCAGGTCGCGGGCCATACGGGTGCGTCCGGATTGGGGAAGACCTTTTGCCAGATGACTTTTCCCGTGTCCGCGTCGAGCGCGAACAGGGTGAGGTCGGCGCCCAGCAGGAAAACCAGGTTCTTCGCGCCGTGGGTGGTACCGACTCCTTCGACCACCAGGGGCGCGGTGAGGGTCGAGAGAACGACGTCTTTAGGCGGAGTGCTGAGCTGCGTGCTCCACAATAGTTCCAGGCGGGAAACGTTGTCGCGGTTCAGCGATGTCTCGCCCTGGTTCCACCCGGTGCGCTGCGCATCGTAGCCCCACGTGGTCCAGTCGCGCCCTTGCGGCCAACCGGCCGGAACGAAGAGCACAGACGCCGACACGATCGACAGCGCACGCCTGAAAGGAATCAGCATGGTCCGCATGATGAATAGTCTGGCGGGGATGCTGCTGTCAACCTTCGGAAGGCGGATCGGCAGGCAGAGGGTAGCTGTAATGCCTGCGGATTCTGGGGCTGCACGCGAATCACGCCCCCGCGCGGGCGATCGATGTCGGTATACTTACGGGTGCTTTGGGTAGAGGAGAAAATCTCAAATGTTGAAAGTCAGAACGATTGCGGGTTTGCTGATGTGCGCGATTTGCGCTGCCGGCGCGGTGGCTGCGCCTCATTACGAAGCGACGGATGCATCCCTCGATCAGCATCCGCTGCCCGCCTGGTACGGGGACGCGAAGCTGGGCATTTTCATCCACTATGGACTTTACTCTGTGCCGGGCTGGGCGCCGGTTTCTCATCAGAATCATGACTTCACCTCGCAGGACTACATCATGAACAATCCGTATGCCGAGTGGTACCTGAATAGCATGCGGATAATCGGATCCCCAACCTGGCACTACCAACAGGATCATTACGGAGCCAATGCCAACTATTACGACTTCGTTCCCGTGTTTGATGGGCAGAACAAGAAATGGAATCCGGATACCTGGGCCCAGGTGTTCAAGGACGCGGGCGCCAGGTATGTGGTGCTGACGACCAAGCATCACGAGGGGTATACGCTCTGGCCCAGCAAGATCCCCAACCCGATCCTGCCGGCGAACCGCCAGCATGCCACGCGCGACATTGTGGGAGAGCTGACCCAGGCGGTCCGGAAACAGGGTATGCGCATGGGGCTTTATTACTCTGGCGGTTACGATTGGACGTTCAATGCCGGGCCCATTTCCGCCAGGGAGGACTACGAGACGGTGAAGCCGCAGTCGGCTGCTTACGGCAAGTATGTGGACGCACAATACCGGGACCTGATCGAGCGCTATCATCCGGCGGTGCTATGGAATGACATCGGCTATCCGAAGACAGGAAACCCGAGGCAAATCCAGGCGGAGTATTACGACGCAGTGCCCGACGGTGTGGTGGATGACCGTTTCAGTATTAAGCACGCCGATTTCGTATCGCCGGAGTACCAGGTGATGCACGAGATCCAGAAGAAGAAATGGGAGGAGTGCCGCGGTCTCGGGCAATCGTTCGGATACAACCGGGCCGAGGGTGAGGAAGAGACGATCAAGCCGGACGCGCTGGTTTATCTGCTGGTGGACATTGTGAGCAAGAACGGCAATTTGCTGTTGGATGTGGGCCCGGAGGCGGACGGAACGATTCCGGCGATTCAGGTGGATCGTTTGAAGGCGCTGGGGGCGTGGCTCAAGCAGAACGGGGAAGCGATTTATGGAACGCAGCCGTGGACGCGGGCGGAAGGCAAGGCGCAGGATCTGGAGGTGCGGTTTACGCGCAAGGGCGCGGTGCTTTATGCGGTGTTGATGGGGCAGCCTCACGGGGGAAGTGTAACTATCAAGGATCTTTCGTTGCCGGCTAAGACCTCGGTTTCGCTGTTGGGTGGTGGGGAAGGGTTGAGCTGGCAGAAGCAGGGGGCGGATGTGACGGTCAAGCTTCCCGCCCAGCTTCCTGGCAAGTATGCGTATGTTCTAAAGATGGAAGGCGCGGCCGACTGAAGGACGTTTTTGCGGCTTCATAGGCGTTGCATGTACGAGAGAGCCCAAGGCAGAGGAAGCAAACAAACGACTGAGTGCAATCACGGTTTTGTTTTGTACCCTTGCGGCGTGATTCTTAGCACCGCAAGTTAATCAGTTCATCGGCAGGCTGGATGGGTTCTGCGACCGAAGATCAATGCGGGCCTTAGCGGACGTGCTGTTTCGGAACGCCGGATAGTTTCGTTTCCACATCGGTCCTGATCGCTGCGCACTCGAAGGCCGTAAAGATTTTTCGCCGCACGATCCATGACATCCTGGAATTTATCGGTCGTTATTGCTTGAGCGCTGCAGTGGGATGAGCGCATTCTTGTTGTCGGGGCCCTGGGGATCGATGCGGAAGTCCCAGACGGAAAGGTTTACTTCTCCCGGTCCCAGCACTTCCATCAGCGCGTATTCGCCGATGGTGAGCGGCTGCTGCGGAGTGAGCTTGACCCAGCGGTTGCCGGGCAAGAGCTGGCTGGTGGTGGGAATCACGTCTTCTGTCTGGGTGACCTTGCCGGTGACGCCGATGTTGATGCCGCTGACGGCGCGGTAGTCTTTTTTGAAATTGCTGCGTACGCGCACGATCGCGTACTGGCTGTTGGCAGAACTGCCGTTCTTGTCTTTGACGGATGCGGCTCCGTGCGTCTCCACCGTCACCGCGGAGGAATCCGCCTCGTTGTCGTCCGCTCCGGTAATGCTGACGTAGAGCGCCGGGTCATTCACGTGCAGTTGGGCTTTCGATTTCGCGCCAGGAATCTGAACGCTTTGTTTCATGCCCCCCAGGGGGTTCAAGGTCGAGCGCAGGACGTTGTGGCCAGGCTCCCGATTGACCCCGCCGGCGTTCTGGGTCAAGGCCACCAATTCTGGCTGGTCGCGGAAAGTGTCAAGGGCCCACACACCATCCTCATCGGGCAGGCGGAGGTTTGGGGCAACGTATGGCGTCCGCGCGCGTGCGCGCTGCTCTTCTTTGTCGATCGCGGCAGCTTCGGGATTCGACGGGGCCCCCGGCGATGACTGAGGCTGCTCCGGTGGCGAGGGTTCCGGTGACGCAGCGGGCGGGTGGGCCCCGGGTTTGTGCTCAGCGGCCCACGCCTGGGTCGCCGTCCAATCGACAAGATTCGCCGGCAACTCTTCCCACTGACCGCGCTCGGCGCTGAAGTAGCGGACCCGGTCGCCTACTTTCTGATATTTGGTGATGACCTGATAGGACCCGTCCTTGAGGATGAGGCGTTGATTCGGCGTCTGTGCCAAAACCGGAAGGCAGGCGGACAGGACCAGCAACAGAAGAAGACGCGGGATGCGCGCGGGCGACATAGCCTTGTGATTACTTTAGACGAATCCGGGCGGAAGGGGTCACGCGGGTTCGAAAGGAATCAG
>JBARKD010000898.1:0-4314 GCA_049800615.1 Acidobacteriaceae bacterium
GCTGACGATTCGCTCCGGATGTGGATAGGGGAGAGGCTTCAGTAATACGGCATTCACAAAGCTGAAAATCGCCGCGGTGGCGCCGACACCGAGCGCGAGCGTAATGATGGTAATGGCCGTAAATCCAGGATTTTTCCGTAGCGTCCGCGCGCCAAAGCGCACGTCTTGGAAGAGCTGCTCAAGCCGAGTGAGACTCCACACCTCTCGCGTCTCCTCCTTGACCCTGGTCACGTTGCCGAACTTCCGCAATGCCGCATAGCGCGCTTCCTCCAACGGCATGCCGCGCTCGAAATTGTCCTGTGTCTCCATCTCGATATGGTCGCGGATGTCCTGGTCGAGGTCCTCCATCATGCGCTTGCGGCGCCTCATGATTTGCCTTCCTGCTCCAAAGGCCTCAGAATCCGTGCGATCGCTCCGGCGAGCTTTTCCCACTTGCTGGTCTCGATCGCTAGTTGTCGCCGTCCCTTGGCCGTCAGCCGGTAAAATTTTGCGCGGCGATTGTTCTCGGAGGTGCCCTCTTCGGCCGAAATCCATCCGCGCTTAATTAGCCTGTGCAGCGCCGGGTACAGCGACCCTTGCTCGACCTGCAACACATCGTCGGAGTTGCATTCGATTGCCTTGGCGATCGCGTGACCGTGTGTCGACCCCAGCAGCAGCGTCCGCAGAATCAGCAGGTCCAGGGTGCCCTGGAGCAGCTCGATACGCTCATTCTGTTCTTTGGTAGACATTCTAGGTAAGAATAGAGTTACTTCCGGTAGAATGTCAAGGTGAGCAAAGTGCCCTTCGATCCCAACCGCAGGCGACAATTCCCGGACGGTTACAGGGAACTGAACGACACAAAGAGTGCTCTCAAACCGGCAATTCGTACAAATGAAATTGTCACGGCAGTCCCTCCAGCCGTAGACTCCTGACACTCAGAAGCGCTGCCGGTTCATTGCGATCTTGCGCCCTCATCGCACAGGCAGCAGGCCATAGACATCTACCTCGTGCTTTGAGCCTACAAATACATGCCCGTTCACGACCATCGGGATGTTGAACCGTAGGGCAAGGCCCGGGCGGTCCCGTCCGGCATTTTGCTCGCTGTTGTAGAGTTCATGCGCTACATTCGCGGCATCATAGGCGTAGAGAGCCGCGGGTTGGTCGGGTGCGTTCCAGACTTTGGAGCGGAGCAGCCACACTATGCCGTCGTCGAGCGAGTTGGCGGATATCGTTGGCGTTGCCGATACGCCACGGACGGCACTCGCCGCTTTAGGTGAGAGCTTACCGGCGGTGACGTCAAATTGACGCAGCGCGTCCCCGTCGCTTAGCACGTATACATAGTGGTTCCAATAGACCATCGATCCGAAGACACCATCGGGAACAGCGATCGTCTGCACTGCATGACTATTGTTCCCAGGCTGCCAATGTCCCATGTGGTCGCGGTCCACCAAGTAGAGGACGCCGCCCTTCCCCTCCACCACCGCCAGGTGGGGATATGCGCCGGATTGGTCGGGCAACAGCATGGGTCCACCGGAACCCAGGTCGCTGTCGTTCGCGTCCAGGTTGTCTGTGTTGTACGGGGCGAAATAATCACTGAGCTTCAGACTCTCTCCGTTCAGCTTGAGTAGGGAATCGCCGTAGTCGCGGCCACCCTTGGCGGCGTCGAAACGCCCATTGCCGGTAGCGAGAAAGACATTCCCGGCTTTGTCCGCGGCCGGACCGGTATCCCCTTCCCAGATTCCGCTGTCATCCGCATCGGGAGATGCATTGAAGACCGCTTCCTGCTTTAGGCTGCGCGCGCCGTAAGCCATGACCCAGCCGTGGTAGGGGCCGACATCGCAGGCAGAGGCCCATGTGAGATAGATGACGCCGTGGCTTAACAACAGAGCGGCTCGCGGGTTATCCCGCAATGGATTGAAGCTTAGCTTTCCGCTGCTGCTCCCCCTCCCGGTACCGCTGATGCTGGCTCGAATCTCCACCGGGCCGCCGAATTTCTCCACCCCAGTGGTCACCGCGAGCGCATGCAGGCGCTGGGTGTAGACGTTCTCCAGAAAGCCTGATTCTTTGGTGCGGGCCAGGACATAGAGTGTCCCGGTGTCTGGGTCGATTACGGGAGTCGACGTGATGCCAATTTCCGGTGCGATGAATGGACAATTCGCATCGCGCGCGGAAACCGTGGTGAGGCCGTCTCTCAGAAAGCTGGTCTGCCACAGAGGAGTACTCGGATTGCCGTAAGCGTCGAAGGCATAGACGCTGTCGTGCTCGGTGGCGACAAAGAGTACATCGTGGCGGCCTTTCCCCGGAATCTCCACGCCGCCCAGGAAGAGCGGTTGGGCATAGACATCTCCGTCCACGTGCAAGCTGAAGATCTTTCCAAAGTGCTGAACATTTACATTGCGCGTTGTCAGTTTGGTCTCGTTGAGATTCGCGCCGGTGCGCGCGTTGTCGTATTGGGACGTAATCACTCTCTGTGCCCTCGCCAACGTCGCAAGCGCGAGGGCGATCAAAAGGGCGAAAACACGATGACAAATCCACTTCCTTCCGCGTTGGCGCATTCTGAATGCCTCCATGAGGCGCGCTTCGATCACCGGCGGCGTAGACAGAAAAGGACACCGCGATCTATGCTCTCCTCCAGTCTCTACGTACCCCTATGTAGCATACAACATAATGGGATCGGGAAATGGGTCGGGATTCACTCCCTGCAAGGCAGATTGACTGAGCGCCGGTGCATGGGCATCGAACAGAGGCTGGTAACCGGCTATCCGGATCGTTGTGGCTGCAGTCGAGCGCCAACTTTCCGATCGAACCGGCTACCCGGCCAAGTGCCTCGTTGAGTCGGGTTAGCTTTTGCGGCCTTCGTTTAATTTTCGGTGGGCTTGTCGATGTGGTCGATGATTCGATCTTAGCCTTTGCAATCTGGGAAAAAATAATCGGCAGTGGCCCGTTTGACCACCGGATTTCGCAATAACCAGTGGGCCGAAGAATCGCCCATGCGACACCCGGAGGATCACAATGTTCGCAAAGAGATTTTTGGCGATAGCCAGCGCCCTGTCGTTCGTTTTAACCATAGGTTCAGCAAATGCTCAAACCTCGGTCGCTTTCATCGGCGGTCATATCAATTATATCTGGCAAAACTCTGGCATCTTTGGCGGCAGCCCCGGCTATAGCTGGGAAGGCTATGGCTTTAAGTTGAATACCCCGCCCGGCCCCTGCTACGAAACCAACGAAGCCCTCTCGGTCCTACAGACCATCATCGCCGGCGGCAAGAAGCCGGTGATACACCTGATGCTGGGGGCGGACGACGCCGCGGACACAAGCGATTCATTCCCTGTATCCGAGCAGCTACAGTCCTTTGAAACATGCTTTGACAACGTCGTCACGACGGCTCAAAACGCAAAACTCAAGGTCCTGGTTGGGACCAACCCGTTTGCGCAAACCAACAACATCGATCCCTACAACAAGTTCATTTTCGTGTACTGCGCGGCCAAGGGTATCCCGGTCATCGACTACCAAACACTGCTCCAACGAGCCAACGATAACTTTGAGGGCACAGAGTATCTGATCCCGTCTCCCATCAACATCGTCCTTGGCCCGCCGGGCTCCGGGATGCCGCCCCCGCCACCGACCATCAGCAACAAGGGTTACGCCATCATGAATGCACTGGCTGATCGTGCGATCGCCCAGTACGTTGGAGGCGTCACTTTAAAGGCTGGATACCTCGGAAACGAATACCTGGAAATGAATGGTGCTCCACCATTTATACCGGGAGCCGAGGGGAACACCGTGGCGCCCGGCACCGAGATGCACTGGTATGCATATGGGCAGTATTCGGACGGCGTCACCCAGCAGATTGCCAACGCCAACATGCTCCAAGAGTATGGGACGTGGACCAGCTCGAACCCGGAGGTCATCTCTATTGACCCCTATGGCACCGCATGGGCACTGGTGCCGGGTACGGCCAATATTAAATTCACCACTCTCTCCGGCACGACGATCAACGAGTGGACCATGAACGTCGACGCAGTTCCCGTTCCGTAACCTTCTTTTCTGCGGGGGCAGCCGAAAGCACTCCACGTGGACGATAAACGGGCTTGAACGAAGCCGCTTGCGCGGCGGACACTGCCTGAGCGTGGAGCAGCCAGCAGCGGTAGCCGAGGTAAGGTTGGGTCACAGGGAAGGAGGTTCCTGTGACCCATTTACGAGCCGGCGATCTATGGGTGGGCGGATGCCGGAAGCTCGGCCTCCGCGGCGCCAATAGCCTGCTGCGCTTTGCCCTTCAGCACGAGTCCGAGTTATAGCCCACCCGTCCAGACATTTCATTACGAGGAACTACCG
>JBARKD010000899.1:0-14974 GCA_049800615.1 Acidobacteriaceae bacterium
GGGTGGGATAAGCAGAAGTCGCGGGGAAGGGCCTCGGGTGAAGAGCAGTGGCATCCCACCCTTCGCAAAGAACGCGAAGGATGGGGCACCCAAGCAACAAAAATTGTCAGCTGGAAACGAAGAGGCTCACTGCCAACAAAAAATTGTCATCTCGACCGAAGTGGAGAGATCTGCAGTTCCCTTTCCTGTCCCACAAACCCCAAAGCTCGAAACCTAACTCCGTCCTGCCCGCGCGTATCTCGCCGCAGCCATGTACAGCAGGCCGGACAGAGCCGTCGCCGGAGCGGACACGATGAACAACGCCTGCGACAGATGCTGCGCCGATACGGAGGCGGGAAGCCAGGCCCCCGCATGCGCAGTTGCCGCCGCGGCATGCTGCAGATGGGTCGAGACTTTTCCGATCAGAGGTTCCGAGATCATGTCGCCCAGCACATGAATCACCGTGAGCAGCACGGCCGTCGCCGTTGCCCGCAGTCCGGGAACGATGATGGTGACCAGGATCGTGAAAACGAGCCCGGTGCTCATGTTGGCCAGAAATACCTCGCTGAACACCGCTCCGTAAAGCCCCGCTCCTCTCGGCAGCAGCACAAAACAGAGAAGAGGCGGCAAGCAGGCAAGGGACGTCACCACGCAGATCCAGTAGTAGACCGCCCACGATCGCAGCGCGAAACGGTCCGCCAGCAATCCCCCCAGAAGCGGTCCCAGGATACCGGCCACCAGCACCAGCAATCCGAACGTACTGTTGGCTTGGGCGAGGGCAATGCCCTTGTCTCTTTGCAGAATCGTCGGCAGCCAGAATTCGATGGGATTGTATGCGAATAGCTGGCTGGTGTAGGCGAACGTCAGCAGCAGGTAAGCGCGATTGCCGGCCAGGCTGCGCAGCGCCTCTCCCAAAGGCGGACGCTCGGGCGATTCCTCAGGATCCAGCCCCCCTCGCGCCGGTTCAGGATAAATCCACATCGCTGCCGCAAATACCAGGCCCGGGATGCCCACCACGAAGCACGCCGTTCTCCATCCATATAAGGAGGCAATCAGCCCGCTGAGAAAGACTCCGAGAGCGGCTCCCACCGGAGACGCAATGTAGAAGAACGACATCGCCGAGCCGCGCCTGCCGGTTGGGAACGCATCCGCAATCAGGCTGGGCGCCAGGCTCATATAGGTCGCCTCGCCCACCCCGACGACGGCGCGGCTCGCTGCCAATTGCAGGAAATTTCGCGCCGCCCCGGCCGCGCCCGTGGCCATGCTCCAAATGGAAACGGCGAGCGCGATCAAACGGGAACGCGGCCCGCGGTCACCAATCCAGCCGACGATCGGCGGAAGAATGGAGTAGGGAAGCAGAAAGGCTAAACCGATCATTCCCAGTTGCGCATCCGAAAGATGCAATTCCCGGCCGATGGGCTCCAGCAATCCACTGATGGTCAGACGATCGATGTAATTCAGCAGATTGATCACGAACAGCAGGGCAAGCAGCCCGCGGCTACCCCATCCCCTGGCTGGTTGCAGCGTCAGCACCTATTTCGCCGGAGGCACGATAGGCACGAGAAGATAAGACGGGTGGGCAGCGTCGTGATAGACCGTCTGCTCGGCGATCGCACCCTGCGTTTCCAGGGCATCATTGCCGCCCTTGTTCATGTTGCGCGCGAACTTGGGAAAGGCGCTCGAGGAAATCTCCAGCCGCAACTGGTGCCCTTTCTTCAGCTGAACGCAAGTGGACCAGGCGCTGATCTGGTACTCGTAGACTTTGCCCGGAACCAGCAGATCTTCTTTCTCCTGCGATTCGCGGTAGCGCGCCCGGACGATTCCATCGTTCAGTCGTTGCGCAAACCCGTCAGGATGCACATCGAGCACCTTGACCGTCCAGTCTGTATCCTTCGCCGACGAAGCCGCAAAGAGTTTGACATCAAGCGGTCCGCATACTTCCGTGGGCTGGTCGACCGCCGGGGCCGTGTATACCAGGACATCATCCCGGCGCTCCACCGGCCGGTAGTCGTCGGGTCCACCGGTTTGATGAAAGTCGGCCGGAGTAATGAAAGGAACCGGATCGTTGGGATCGTAGTGATAGCGGTCCTGCATTTCTGTTTCCGGAGTCTGCGGCGTAAGCGTGCCCGTGCCAAACAGACTGTTTGCCCCGCGGCCCGTGCTATGCAGGTAGTACTTCACATACTGGGTCCTGGCGATGGGCCATTCATTTTCCGTGTGCCAGGCGTTCTCCCCCATCACAAATATGCGAACGTGCGGTTCTTTCTCCACCCCGTTTTCCATGCCCTTGAGCCAGTGATCGAACCAGCGAAGCTCGACGCCCAGAAAATCGATAACCGCCTCCGGGCCGAAATCGATCTGTCCCAAGACCCGGCCTGCGTTCGTCGCATGTCCCCACGGGCCGATCAGTAGCCATTGCTGTTCCCGGCCGGCCGCGGTGTGCGCATGGGTCGTCATGTTGATGTAGTTTTCCGTCGTTCCCACGAACACATCGTCATACCATCCGCTGACGTTGAGTGCAGGCGTCGTGGAATCAAGCATTTTTTCCTGATAGGCCTGTTTCTTCCAGTACTCATCGTTCGTTGGATGGTTCAGCCAGTCGCGCCAGGGCTGCATGGTCCGTCCCAGCTCATGATCGATATCCATAACCGGCAGATGAGCGTCGATTTTTAAAAGATCGAACTGATTGATATCCTGCAGCGTCTTGCCGGAGATAAACGCCATCCAGGAAGAGGTCGCCAATTGCATCACCCCGAACTGCAAGGGGAAATTCCGGTTGGGATCCGGTGGCGTCACCGTTGGCACAAGCGCAGCCAGGTGTGGGTTATGCATGCCTGCCGCATATCCTTGCACCCATCCCAGGTAAGAAGGTCCCAGCATGCCGACTTTGCCCGTCGACCATGGCTGGGCGCCGCACCAGGTAATGCTATCGTCGCCGTCCACCGCATCCGTGACCAGCGGGTAGAATGTCCCTTCCGAGCCTCCGCGCCCGCGAACGTCTTCGACGACATATACGTAACCGTGTGAGGCCCAATATGCGCCTGCCGCGGAATAGCCTGCTTGTGCGGCATCATAAGGGGTGCGCACCAGGATCACGGGAAATTTCCCATCCGCGGCGGGAAGAAATACATTGGCCGCAAGCCCCACGCCGTCCCGCATGGGGATGCGTACTCCGAACTCCCGCTTCACCTCGTAGGGGCCGGATTGCGCATGCACGGCAACCGGCGTAAGCGCGCACGCGGCCAACAGGACTGTACTCAGACGGCTGCCACACAGGAACTTCATGCTCCGGTCACCTCTCGCAGTACGCGAATGAAATTTCCACCCAGAATGGCCCCTACATCTTTTTGCTTATAACCGCGCGCGGGGAGCATATGCGCAAGTTGTCCGAGAAGATCGCAGCTCTCGAGGCCGCGAACCGTGACATCGGCGCCATCCCAATCCGATCCCAGCCCTACATGCTCCGTGCCCACCAGCGAAACAACGTGATCGATGTGGGCGCAAACAGCGTCCAGCGGTACCGGGGGCACGTCCTGCATGCACCTTGCGTAGAGGCGCGCCATATATTCCGGATCATCGGGCGGAGCATCCTTCGATTCCTGGCCGCGCAGGCGATCCCAGTTGACGGAAAACACATCCGAGGCTTTCTGGTCGAGGAACGGTGGGTAATAAGGAATCTGAACAATGCCGCCACGAGCAGCAATCTCGCGGATCAGCGAGTCGGGAAGGTTACGGGGATGGTTGCAGAGTGCGTGGCAGCCGGAATGTGAAGCGATGACCGGGGCACTCGAGATTTCCAGTACCGCGGCAGTGGTTTCGTCCGAAGTGTGGGATACGTCGACAATCATGCCCAACCGGTTCATCTCTCGCACCAGTTTTCGCCCTCCCTCGCTCAGGCCGCCCCATCGCGGACGGTCCTGAGAAGAATCCGCCCATTCATTTCCGTTAGCGTGGGTCAGGGTGATGCTGACCACGCCGATGGCGTCGAGCACGTGCAGCAGGGCAAGGCTGCCTTCGAGAACGTGCGCGCCCTCGACCGAGAGAAGGCCACACTTGGCGCCACGCCCCCACTCCGCCTCCAGGTCTTTTGCGTTGCGTACAAAGACAAACCTGCCCTCGGATCGGGCAGCGGCTTCCATTCCCGCGGAAGCCATGAGCATGGCGCGGTGGAAAGTCATTCCAGGAGGCATGCCCGGCGCTACATATAAGGCGAACATCTGCGCGCCCATTCCTCCGCGCTGCATGCGCGGCAGGCTCACCGCCAGATTTTGATCGTCGCTCAGAAAATCAAAGCCATTGTCGAGCACCCTGGCAAACGTATCCGCATGTGTATCAATCGCCAGGATGTCCGGAGGCAAGGGAAGAATGTCGCTGCTCACGCTGTTCTCCTGCCGGCACTGTTTAAACACTTCGTTTGCCTCTCGATAGGCCACAAATCCCCCACCATGAAGCCCTCCGGAAAAGGATCTGTTGGATCCAGGACGTAATTCGCAAATCCCGTGATCCAGGCACTCCCGCTGATCTCAGGAATCACCGCTGGATATCGCCCTACCTTGGCTTCCCCGACCAGGCGGCCGGTAAACAAAGTCCCCAGCATGCTCTCGTGCACGAAATCCTCCCCCGGTCCGAGCTGGCCTTTGGCATAAAGAGCGGCCATTTTGGCCGAGGTGCCCGTCCCGCAGGGCGAGCGATCAAGGCTGGCGGACCAGGTCTGCGGATCATCCCAGGCAAAGACACCCGTGGATACAACGACCGCATTTTTCCGGCTGGCCTGGGGATGTGCGGGCGGCGCGGATAACTGCGAGATGGATACGCCACCGATATCCGGCAGTTCAGGATGGGCCACTTCGAGCTGCTGGCGTGCCGCGGCCTTCAGCATCTGCCCCACCTTCATGATCTCTTTGGCCTCGTGCGCCGCCAGCGTCAAGTGAAACTGCGCGGCATCGGCGATGACGTAGAACATGCCTCCATAGGCCACATCGACCGTCACTTCACCGTATTCCGGGAGGGTGAGGATCGCGTCCAGGTGGGTGGCGAACGAAGGAACATTGCGGAAGGTAATTGTTCGCGCCTTTCCGTTCGCCACCTCGGCGCGCACCCGCACCAGCCCTGCCGGTGTGTCCAGCGTGAGCTCCGTCACCGGTTCCTGCACCGGGACCATGCCGGTTTCAATGAGTACCGTCGCGGCGCAGATGGTGTTGGAGCCGGACATCGCCGGATACTCCGTCTGTTCCATGATGATGAGCCCGGCATCGGCCGTGGGATCGCAGGGCGGCAGAATCAGGTTGCAGCAGAGCGCGGGGTATCCACGCGGCTCGCGCAACATCCGCTTGCGCAACTCATCCGCATGCGCCTCCAGATACAGCTTCTTTTCGAGCATCGAAGAGCCCGGCACATGGGGAACTCCGCCGACGATGACCCGTCCAGGCTCTCCACAGGCATGCACATCCACCGCGGCAATCATCTTCGAGAGGTGCATGTCAGGCCTCGCAGGTTATCTTCGATGCGTGCACGTGCCGGCGTTCTGCCGCGGAAAATCAAAACCATAGTTAAACAGTTATATGACCGCATTACAGATAAGATCCGGAACCGTGTCAAGCGGAAACTACCCGCTCTCAGCTCAGCGGTGGCCGTTCTGGCCTTTCCGTGCCAGCAACAGCTTGATCTTGTTTACCGCATCCTGGTCGGGAACAAAGCGGACGAGAATCGTGCGGGGAATCTTGTCCCCCAGCGCGCGGACGTATTCATGGCAACTCGCGGTGTAGGCCAGCACTTCGCAGCTTTTGACCAGGCGCCGGGCGGCGGGTTGATCCGTGACGACTGCGAAGGGTATGGTGCCCGGACCCTGATTGCGATAAAACTCAATGGTTTGAATGATTCCCGGCGCCGGGTCTACCGGGCCCAGCAGCACTCCCAGCTTTTGCCCGGGATCGAGATCGGAGACAAGCCGCACCGCCTCCCGGTCAAGCGTGTGAGAAAGGGCAACCACACGTATGCCTTCCCCCGCCACCGCGCGCTGCAGAAAATCGAAGTGGTACAGCGTGGTGCTCAGATGAGCGGACTTGCTCAGCTCCACGCGTCCTTGCTTGAGCTGCTGCTTCAGATCGTCGAGCAGAAGACCGCGGACGGTGACTTGCTCTTCGTTCAAAGCGCGTTTCAGCTCGTTGGTGTAGTCGTCCACATATTCCGGATGGCATTCGACAAAGACGATTTCCGGCGCACTGGCCTGCGCCCTGTGGGTGCGCGCGTGGTGCCCCGCGGCCTGCGCCACCATCACAGGATCCAGCCCTTCCTTGATCGAGAGCTGCACCATTTTCTGCGCCAGGCGCTCGATCTTTTGCCGCTGGCGAATCTCGTCCTGGCTCGGCGCCAGGGTAAGCTGCACCCGCACACCCACACCCGGAATGCTTGCGACCACGCCCCGTTCGCGCAACCACTTGTACGCTTTATCTACGGTGAGAAACGACACTCCAAGTTCTGCCGCAAGCTTCCGGATCCCTGGCAGCTTGTCGTTCTGGGCCAGCATGCCCGACTCGATGCGATAGATAAACTCGTGCGCTATCTGCAGATATAGCGGAAGGCCGCTGTCCGGATTAAGCGTGAAGCGCACTGCTTTTGCTGGTTCTGGCACCGCTGTCACCACTGCGCATTATATGGTTTCACCCGCATCGCGCAACCGCCTCTCTAAAATCGCCTTGAATTTTCGGTTGACGTTGGGAAACGTCCGGTGTAATACAGTTACATAACTGTACACCAACGGAGAATGTGCCCATGCGCCAGGTGTGCCTCGCCCTTGTTCTCCTTCTCACCACGGTTAGCTGCGTCGCCCAACAGGCAACCGTCGATCTTCGCGGCTTCATCACCGACTCGCGACAGGCCGCGATCGCCGGGGCAACGGTGACCGCCACCAATGTGGATACAGGCCTTGAACGATCTACCCAAAGCCTCGAGACCGGCTCTTACTCGATTCTGGCGCTGTCCGCTGGAAGCTATTCCCTGACCGTTACCAAGGATGGGTTCAACACCAAAAAGATCGAGGGAATTACTCTCACCGTCGGCTCAAACCAGTCGATCAATGCTTCCCTGACCGTGGGTTCTGTTTCCGAATCGGTTACGGTGAACGCGGCGGCAGCCGGTGTGGACACGCAGAACTCATTTGTCGGCTCCACCATTGAACAACGCCAGACGCAGGATCTTCCCCTTGAGTCGAGGCAGTTCGCGAATCTTGCCGTATTAACCCCCGGCGTCACCCTGGTCTATAACGGAGATCCAACCGAGCAGAATCGGCTGATGCCCTCCATCGCCGGCGGTAAATCGCGTTTCTCTGATTTCAATGTCGACAACGCCGACGACAGCGAAGATCTCGACGGCGGTTTGCTCTACACCGTAAGCCTGGATGCGATTCAGGAATTTCAGGTCATCACCCACCGCTTCACGGCCGAACAAGGGCGCGCCGCCTACGGCATCATTAACGTCATCACCAAGTCCGGCACAAACAAGTTCCACGGCACCGGTTTCGAATATTTCCGTCAACAGGATCTCAACTGGCAAACCCACACCGAAAAGATCAATGACGAGCCCAAGGGAGATTATCTCCGCCATCAATTCGGCGGCTCCATGGGCGGCCCCATCAAGCGCGACAAGATGTTCTTCTTTGGCGCCGCCGAGCGTCTCACCCAGCACACAACCAACACCGTAAACACCCAGGGATTGGATCCTACGCTCGATGGACCGGAAAATCTGCCCCAGACGTTGCTGACCATCACCGGCAAGATTGACGATCAACTGAACAGCACCAATCAATTGAGCCTTCGCTATTCTCGCGAGACCAACGGCGCAGCCTATGGCGCAACCCCGCTCACTCCATTCCAGGCTCAGGGATTCAACGACAACGTATACAACGGCGGAGTCGTGAACCTGGCGTCGACGCTTGGCGCTAACCGTCTAAACCAGCTCACTTTCGGCGTTACCACTTGGGAGAACAACCTGCCGCCTAACTATGTCGGCCCGACCTACTTCTTCCCCAATGGGGTAACGCTCGGGCAGGGCACGGCCTTTCCCCAGTCAACCTCCCTCAAGAAGCTTCAGCTCCGCGACACGTATGCCATGCAGGTTGCCGGCCGAACTACCCATAACCTGAAATTCGGCGCGGAATACGTGTTCACACCTCACATCAACGCCAACTACACCACGCAAACGACGCCCCAGTATTATTTCCTGCAGAATTCACTGACCTCGCCGGTGCAACAGATCTTTTACAACATCGGCAGTGGCGTATTTGAGGTAAACAACTACCATCGTATCGGCTTGTTTGCCCAGGATGACTGGCAGGTGTCAAAGCGCCTGGTGTTGAATCTTGGCCTGCGCTGGGACTACTACCTGGGCGTCGCCTTCAACCAAAGCTACAGCCCAACCTATAATTTTCTCCAGACGGTGCTCCCCACATTCCATAACAAGCAGTCGGGTACACCGGGAACCAACTTCGGCCCGCGCGTCGGATTTGTCTATCAGCTCACGGGAGGCGGAAAGACGGTTATCCGCGGCGGTTACGGCCTTTACTTCAACTTCCCCATCCTGACCACCTTCTATACGCTGGATGAACGGAACGCCAACCCACTGCGCCTGGGCTACTACGTCAACCAGCCAAACGGAATCATGAATGCGGACGGAAGCTACTATCAATTAGGACAGCCCCTTCCCCCGAATCAACTTGTTTCGACAGCCGCCGCCTTGCCCGACTCCGTGGTGGATCCCAACAACGTGGATCCCCGCTATCAGCATGCCACCATCGGCATCCAGCACGCGATTGACTCCAAGACCACTTTCACCGCCGATTTCCTCTTTTCCCGCGGAGATCACGCATCGCTGGCCAACAAGATCAACCGCTTCAACGAATATGAGGGGGCGGGTTTTGCTTTCCCCATTCGCCTGGAAACCACCCAGGGCAAGAACAATTACCGCGGTCTGAATCTATCGATCGAGCGCCGTTATTCCAACAACTTCCAGCTTACCTTCTGGTATACGTACGCGCGCTGTCATTCTTCCGACGTGCTCGCCGCGGATCAGGGTTTCGATTCCGGCCCGGAATCGCTGCCCATCAATCAGGATGACCCGGTATCCAAAGCAGATTTTGGGCCATGTGCGCTGCAGCCTGGAAGCTCCCTGATGTTCAGCCCCATCTGGACGCTTCCTTATAAGTTTCAACTCTCCTCGATCACCCGCTTCACTTCAGGGTTGCACTATGACATCATCGCTGGACTCGATTTGAACGGAGACGGCGTCGTGAACGACTTGCCGCCGGGAGTCGCTACAAAAAACAGCGGGGTCGGCGTAAATTTCTTTCAGTCGGATGTGCGTCTGGCCAAAAGTTTTGACTTTCCCCGCGATTGGGGTGGCCTCGAAGCGGATTTCGAGATGTACAACATTTTTAACAACAAGAACCCTGCCAGCTACATCGGCAACCAGCAGGCGACTAACTATGGCCAGGCCACAGCGATTGCCGGCGATCCTCTGCAAGGAGAACAGAGGTTGATACAATTGGGGATTCGATACCGTTTCTGAGACGCCCGGCTCCCGCGTTGTAGCTTGTGCGTCATGGGCGCGATAGCCCGCAGGGAAATTCCGGCCTTCACGGGGAAGGCTGGTCACCAGGAATAGGATGCATGCCAAAGTCTCAGCCCGCGTTAGCACCCATGTTGGTGTTGACCGATGAGCAGGTTCAGAACCTTCTCCCGCTTACTCCGCTGATCGATGCCATCGCTCATGCATTTTGCCATGAGTACAGTAGTTATCAGGCCCCGGTGCGGTCCCGCTTTGAAGAGGGTAACCGGGTCATCCTGGTGATGCCTTGCCAGGCCGATGGGGCTATCGGAGTTAAGACCATTTTGCTGGCGCAAACTGCCGGCAGGGGAGCGGGCACCTATTCCTCCAGCTATACGTTCCATTCCCTCGACGGAGAAGTAACCGCGTTCTTCGAGGCGAATATCATGACGGAGCTGCGTACCGCGGCCACCTCCGCCGTCGCCACCAGGGCGCTCGCTCCTGAGTCGGTTCATACGCTCGGCATCTTTGGTACAGGATCGATTGCCAAAGCTCACGTGGCGGCCCTGTTGGCGGCCCGAGCGTTCGCCCGTGTTCTGGTCTGCGGGTCTACTCCGGAGAAGAGCCGTGAGTTCGCCCAGCGCATGCAGCAGCGCCACGGAATACCGGTGGCTGCCGTGGATAGCGAAACCTGCGTGGCCGAGTCCTCCGTCATCTGCACCTGCACCACATCTCCGAAACCGCTTTTCCCCGGCGGCTGGATTCGCCCCGGAACCCATATCAACGCCGTAGGAGCGTTTACCCCGCAAAACAGGGAACTGGACAGCGAGGCGATTGCCCGCTCCCGCGTGGTGGTGGACACGTTTGGCGGCGCCCTGGCGGAAGCGGGTGATCTGCTCAAGCCCATTGCCGAAGGCCGCATTACTCGCGAGCATATTGTGGCCGACCTCCACGGCGCCCTCCGGGATCCGGCAGCCGTCAGGCGAAACCCCTCGGAAATTACCGTCTTCAAGAGCGTCGGCTGTGCTCTTGAAGATATGGTTGCAGCCCGCGTGTTGTTGCGGCGGGCGCTGCCCTCCTGGAATGTGGGTTGATTCAGATCGCGTGACGCCGAAAAGACCAGTCCTGGTGATCGGCGGGGGCGTAATCGGAGTTTGCTGTGCCTATTCTCTGCGCAGGGCAGGATTCCCGGTAATGTTGGCCGAGGCCGCAACCACCGGCTCTGGCGCCTCGTCAGGAAACCTTGGAGTTCTGGCCGTCAGTCACAGCATGCCCCTGGCCTCTCCCGGTGTGGTCGGCCAGGCCATCCGCTGGCTCTTTCAACCTGATAGTCCTTTTTCCCTCGATTTGCCTCCATCCTTTCCCATGCTGCGTTGGTTGGTGCAGTTTTTTCGTGCCAGCCGTTCATCGCACATGGCGCGCCGCGCCGCCCTGCTCACGCATTTAAGCCTGGAGAGTCTTGAGCTTTTCCAACAGTGGAGCCGGGACCTGTCGTTTTACCGCCGCTGTTCGGGAACGCTCGAGGTCTTTCGCACGGACAAGGCATACGATAAATTCCGCCGCCAGCTTCCCGCCATGCAGGCAGCGGGTATTCACGTGGAGATGCTGAGCCGGGACGCAACCCGCGCTTTTGGCCCCGATCTGTTCGGTCCGCTTGAAGCTGGCGCCTTTTATCCCGCCGATTGCGTGGTGGACCCGCTGCCATTCGCGCAGGCGGTCCGCGGGCGCTTACAAACTCTTGGCGTCGAGGTACGCGAACAAGCGAGAGTGTTGCGCTGCACGGCAGAAGGCAACGCCATCCGCGCAGTTGACTTCGAAAACGGAACCGTTGATGTTGCCGCCGTGGTGCTGGCCACAGGTTTCGAGATCAATCGGCTCATTGAGCCGCTGGGCATGCGTCTGCCGGTCCAGGCCGCGCGTGGTTATACATTCGACTTTCCCTCTCCAGCGGGGTGGCCCGAAATGCCGGTGATGTTTGCCGAAGCCAAGCTGCTCAGCACTCCGTTTGAAAACAGGCGTAGGCTTGGCGGTTATCTCCGGTTAATGGAGCCGCGGCATGCTCGCGCGCACCGCCTCAGCGCAGAAAAGCTGACGGAGCCCCTCTTCGATTACATCCACGCATCCATGGTTGAACAAATACGCCAAACCGCCTCACCGGTTTGGGCCGGGTTTCGGCCTTGCTCTCCAGACGGCCTCCCCATCATCGGCCGCTCGATGCGTTATGAAAATCTTTGCTTTGCCACCGGCCACGGGATGCTCGGTGTCACACTTGCCCCAATTACCGCAAAGCTCGTCGTTGCCTGCCTGGAAGGGAAGCAGGATGCCGAGGAAGCTGGGTTGCTCGGTCCGGATCGATTCTCCTAGCGTAGTGCGTCACACAGATGGGCGTTTAACCGTTTTTGAAGGGTACGGGCTTTAGCCCGTACGTTAATCCAACAAAATCAACTGGGCTTTAGCCACTGAGGGAATGCCGACGCACGACCTAGCCTGTATTGCGCAAACCGGCGGAGATGCCGTTGATGGTTGCGGAAAGGGCGCGGTTAATGGCGTCTGAATCGTCGCCGGCTCGCTTGCGCCGCAGCAGATCCACCTGGATCAGGCTGATCGGATCCACGTATGGATTACGCAAGCGAATGGACCGCGCGAGAACCTGGTTGTTTTCCAGCAGCTCGCTCTGTCCCGTGATGGTCAGAATACTTTGCCGGGCGCGGTGGAATTCCGCTTTGAGCTTGCTGAAGACTCGATCGCGAACCCCCTCATCGCTCACCAGCGAAGCGTACAGCTGAGCGATCCCGAAGTCGGATTTCGCCAGCGCCATTTCAACATTGCGGATCAAATCGATGAAGAGCGGAAACTCGCGTGCCATGGTAGCGAGCGTCGCGGCTCCGCCGGGCTTTTTCCCATAACCTTCGAGTGCGTGCCCCACCGCAAACCAGGCGGGAATCAGCTGCCGGCTTTGCGTCCAGCCAAAAACCCAGGGAATCGCACGCAAATCCGCGAGATTACGGCGCCCGCCGCGGCGTGACGGCCGCGATCCGATCTTGGCGTGCTCCAGCTCGGCCACCGGCGTGGCCTCTTCGAAGTACTGCAACACTTCCGGATCCCCGAGAATATGTTCCCGGTAAAAAGCAAATGCCGAGTCAGACAGTTCCGCAAAGGCGGCTTCCCACTCTGCAGCAAGAACACCCGTGAAGTGCCCGTGGGGATCGCGGGCATTGGGCCGCGCCAGCGCATCCAGAGACGCGGCGATCATCAGCTCCAGATTGCGTTCGGCGAGAATCACATCTGAGTACTTCCAGTTCAACACTTCCCCTTGCTCCGTTATGCGGATTTCACCGGTAAAGGCGCCCGCGGGCTGGGCATAAATCGCGCGATGCGTGGGGCCGCCGCCCCGCCCGACCGTTCCCCCTCGCCCATGAAACAGCCGCAACCGCACCCCCTTTTCGCGCGCTACTTCATGCAAAGCGCGGTGAGCGCGGAAGATCTCCCACGTGCTGGTCAGCATTCCTCCATCCTTATTCGAGTCGGAATAACCCAGCATGACCTCCTGCGTGTTCCCCCACGACTCGAGCAGTTTGCGATAGCTCGGCGACTCCCAGAGTTCGCCGCAGATTGCCGGCGCATTGCGCAGGTCCTCGATCGATTCAAACAGAGGAACCGGCATGAGCCCCGGATCAGCGCCGCTGCCCTCGACCCGAACGCCTCCCAGCCGTGCCAGCCAGATCACATTGAGCACATCTTCCGTGCTGGCTGCGCCGCTGATCACGTAATGGCGGATGGCTTCCGGGGTTGACGAGGCTTTCAACTCCGCAATCGCCCGGAAAGTGTCGACGACATCGGCGGATTGGGGTGTGAGCGGACCCGGCGCCGTGGACCCTCGTTCCGGATCGCACTTCCACGCTCCCGTTTCTTCCAGTGCAGCTCTGTGCAGCCGCGCATGCTGGCGAATATCGAGTGTCTGCAGGTGCAGGCCATACGTGCGCACCTCCAGGATCAACGGATCAATCAGTGCGTGAGCCAGTCGCGGACCGCGGTTTTCTGCAAGGCTGGCGTGCACCGCCTCGAGATCGGAGAGAAGTTCCTGCGCGGACTTGTACGGCGGCAAACCCTCGAGCGTTGCATCCAGACCCAGCGCGGCGTTGCTCGAGCGATTCCCAACACCTGCCAGCCGCGCCCTGATGCAGCTCACAAATCGCCGGTAAGATTCAAAGTCATACCGCTCGCCGAAAGCCTGTTGCGCGGTGGTATTGATTGCGTCGAGATAATCCTGCAGCCGCTTCTCCAGCTCCACGCTTACCGGCGCCTGCTGGGCTGAGCTGGTGAGCAGATCGAGGATCAGTCTGAGTTCCCGTTGATAGTGCGTCAACAGGTCTTCACGGGCCATCTCGAGCGCTTCTCGCGTGACCTGTGGGGTAACGAACGGATTGCCATCGCGATCGCCGCCAATCCAGGATCCGAACGTGAGCAGGATCGGCATATCTGCAAGGCTGAGTGCGACTCCGTACTCTGCTTCGAAAGCCGATGCGACCTCGGCGTACAGTCCGGGCAGCGTACCGTAAATGGACGCGTCGTAATAATCCAGGCCCATTCTCACCTCGTCGCCGACCGTAGGGCGGCGCGTCCGAACCTCATCGGTTTCCCACAGTGCGGAAATCTCGGCGGCCAGCTTTTCTTCCAGGATCCCCAACTGTTCATCCGAGAGCGGGATGCGATCGAGCTGCTCCAGCAGGTCCGCGATGCGCCGCCGCTTGAACATGACCACACGCCGCGCCACCTCGGTGGGATGGGCCGTAAAAACGGGAATAATGGAAATCGAGCGCAGCCAACGTACCGCTTCCTCACCGGAGATGCCGGAGGAGCGCATGGCTCGCAACGTGCCCCGCAGGGAGCCGCGTTGCGTATCTCCGGAGAGCTGCAGCGAGAGCCGCCGGCGCTTGCGGTGGTTCGTTTCTGCCAGGTTAATGAGCTCGAAGTAGAAGGCAAAGGCGCGTGCCAGCTGGTACGCCTGCGTCAGGTCCAGTGTGTGGACGCTATCCAGGCCCGCTGTGAACGGCTCTGCCGATTCGCTATCGTTTTGCGATTCGCGCCGTCGGATCGCGATCTGGCGCAGCTCTTCAACTTCCGCAAACAGTTGTTCGCCCGACTGCTCGCGCAGCACCTGGCCCAGCAGCATTCCCAGGGAACGAACATCGCGCCTTAGCGGCGCCTCTTTGATGTCGCCTTCTCGCGCTTCCAGTTCAGCCAGGCGGACAGGCCAATTCTCCGGTTTCCAAAGCAGGCTCATTGTCTTTTGATTATGCAGGAGGGCAGGGAACCGGCACGCGAACAAGCCGGCTACATCCTCGTGTATGGGTGTCAGAACGAGGGGTCGAAATCCTCCGCGTCTATCACGCTGCGCAGGACTGGCCTTAACATCTCAGCCTTGGCATTAAAGCGTTAAATCCCGGAAGCACTC
>JBARKD010000900.1:0-6522 GCA_049800615.1 Acidobacteriaceae bacterium
GTGACGGTTATCCAGTCACGCTCGCAGCTGCTTGGGCAAGAGGATCCGGACAGCGCTGCCGAAGTGGCGAAAATTCTTCGAGAGGACGGAGTGGAAATTCTGCTCAATGCCCGCGCGAAGAAGGTAAGTCGCGTAGCGCGCGGTTTCACCGTGGAAGTTATGGTGGAAGGCAAAACGCAGATGGTGGGGGGAACGGATCTACTCCTGGCTGTGGGCCGGACCCCGAACACGGATGCCCTCCAACTGGCGTCGGCCGGCATCGAGACCGACGAAAAAGGTTTCATTCGCGCCAATGATCGGCTGGAGACCAGCGCGCCTGGGGTTTACGTCATCGGCGATGTGAAAGGCGGACCTCAGTTTACCCATATTTCCTATGACGACTTCCGCATCCTGAAGACCAATTTGCTTGATGGTGGTTTGCGCACCACCCGGGATCGTATGGTGCCTTTCACGGTATTCATGGATCCGCAGTTTGCCCGGGTCGGGATGACAGAAGCAGAAGCGCAGAAAAGCGGCCGCCAAATTCGCGTAGCCCGGATGGCGATGAATTATGTGGCGCGCGCCCTGGAGGTGGATGAAGCTCGGGGCTTGATGAAAGCGATGGTCGACGCGGACACGCAGGAAATCGTGGGCGCGACGGTTCTCGGCCTCGAAGGAGGAGAACTGATGGCTGTCATCCAGATGGCCATGATGGGCCATTTGAAATACGGCGTGCTGCGTGACGCAGTTCTGGCTCATCCTACGTTGGCCGAATCCGTCAACAACCTGTTTCTGCACTTCGACGACGGAAAGCCGTGACCATGTTGAATTTTCACGGCTTCGCAAGGTCGTCCTGCTGAGAGACCATGACTTTTTTTGCTTTGAAGGGGCGGGGCTTTAGATGCGTGCGAACCGATGGTTCCATAAAGATCTATCGCCGGTTCAGTGAAACAGCAGATCCCTCCACTTCGCTACGCTTCGGTCGGGACGACAATTTTGTTGTAGAGCCAGCCGTTGCGTCGCGGTTGAGAAAACTGCAGATCGCTCCACTACGCTACGCTACGCTTCGGTCGGGACGACAATTTTGTGGGGTAGGCGAAAGCTGTTTTTCCATGAAAGAGCCGGATGGTCTTCTCTTCGATTCAACGGCGGGGCTGAAGCCCCGCCCCTTCAGGCGCGATTGTGTTGCTTCCGCGCGTTTTTCCGCAGCCTGCTAAAGCCGCAGATCCACGACCGTGGCCCCGGCGCCGCCTTCGCTGGGACTGGCCTCGGCTACCAGCGCCACGTGCGGATGCCGCTCCATGAGAGCGCGCAGCGCCTTGCGCAGGACCCCCATGCCCATGCCGTGGACGATACGCACGCGGGGCAGCCCGGCCAGAAAAGCGCGATCCAGATATTGCTCCACCTCGCCCGTTGCCTCATCCACCGTTCGCCCGATCACGTTGAGCTCAGGCCGCAGGGTGTCTTCCCGTTGAGCGACGGAGACGGTGACCCCGCGGCTGCGCGCCGCTTCGAGAGGGCTCACGGCAACGGGTGAGCGAGCCGCGATGACTTCGGCGATGTCGTCCCGCGCCACGCGCATCTTCATCACCCCAACCGCGACCTCGAAAGTATTGCCATCCACTTGCCGCTGTACTACGCCGGTCTTGCCCAGCGATTTCAGCTTGACGGTATCTCCGACCGAGACGTGCCGCGCAACATGCGGCTGCGCGTTGCTGTCTCCCCGGTCGGCGCCGCTATGTTGTGCAACTACGGTTGCGTTGAATTGCTCGCTGAATTCCCGCCGTAGACGGGCCATGCGCCGCTCCGCTTCCTTGGAGAGCTTTTGCTGGGCTGCCCGGTCGTCAATGGCCTGCACGGTTTCGCGCACCTGGTAGGCGAAGTCCTTCAGCAGCGACTGCAGTTGCTGTTCCAGATCGCGCACCTTGACCCGCCATTCCTTCAGGCCTTCGTTGTCCAGGCGGCTTTTCTCTCGCGCTACTTCTTGCTGCTTGCGCTGCAGTTCCGCGCGCTCGCGCGCGACCGCGTCCAGCTGGCTGTGCAACTGCTCGAGAAAGCGGGCAATGTCCTGTGTCTGCGTGTCCTGCTGCCGGCGCGCAGCGGCGACGATGGCCGGATCGAGGCCCAGGCGCTGGGCAATGTTGATGCCCGCGGAAGCACCGGGAACTCCCAGGCGCAGAGCGAAGGTCGGCGTCAGTGTTTCTTCATCAAAGCCCACCGAGGCGTTCAGCACCCCAGGCCTTTTGGCGGCGTAGACCTTGAGCGAGGTGTGGTGTGTCGAGATCAGACACCACGCCCGGCGTTCCAGGAGAAATCCCGCAATCGCTACGGCGAGGGCCGATCCTTCTTCGGGATCGGTGGCTGAGCCTAACTCATCCACCAGGACCAGCGAGGACTGGTCCGCGAGCTCGGAAATGCGTTGCAGATGGGTGATGTGTGCGGAGAAGGTGGAGAGGTTTTGCTCGATCGATTGCGCGTCGCCGATGTCGGCCAGGAAGCGATCGAAAAGCGGGAAGATTGCTTCCGCAGCGGGGACCGGGATTCCCGCCTGCGCCATCATCGCGAGCAACCCCGTTGTCTTGAGCGCAACCGTCTTGCCTCCCGTGTTGGGCCCGCTGATGATGAGTTGTCGCTCGCTATTATTGAGTGACAAACTCAGCGGCACCACCGTCGCCTGCCCTGCGCGCAAACGCTTCTCCAACAGCGGGTGTCGCGCTTGCTTGAGCTCGAGCGCTGGAGCCGATGAATGAGCAAAGCCCGGGCGTACGCAATCGAAGCCGGCGGCGAATCGCCCTCGTGCCTGCAGCCCGTCGACCTGCGCCAGGATGACCGCGCCTTTCTGGATGGCGTGGGATACGACGCCAATCTCCCGCGTCATGGCCAGGAAAATTCGCCGGATCTCCGCGTGCTCTTCCTCGATCAGCCGGACCAGCTCATTGTTTTGCTCGATCGTCTCCAGCGGTTCCAGGTACACGGTTTGCCCGCTCGAGGAGGATCCGTGCACCACGCCGGGAATGCGCCGCTTATGCTCCGCTTTGACCGGGATCACAAAACGCTCTCCACGAATCGTGATCAGGTCCTCCTGCGTGCTGCCGCCCTCGGAGAGGCGGCGCAAGGTGCTGCGCAGGCCGTCTTCAATGACTTTTTGCTGGCGTTCGATTTCCCGGCGAATGCGGCGCAGGTCGGCAGAGGCATCATCGCTGAGCGAGCCGTCAGGATTTAGACGCGACCGCAGCGAGCGGGCCAGCTCGGACAGCCGCGCGCCCGGCGGAAGCTCGCTTAACGCCGTGAGGCCGGCGATCAGCCCGGCCAACGCCTCCGGAGGTTGCGCAATTATCGCCTGCCAGCCGGCGATGTTATCCACCAGAAACAGCAGGTCGCGAATCTCCTCCGGCTCGAGCAACGCTCCCTGGATGCGCGCTTTGTCCGTGAGCATCGTGGGATCGAACAATCCGCCCAGCGCGGGAGCAATTCCCTTGCCCAGGAGTAAGCGCATTTCGCTTACCAGATCGTGCTCGCGTTCAATCCATACCCGGTCGTGTGTAGGCGCCAGGTTCAGCAGCCACTCGCGGGCAACGCGCGACTGGGCGAAGCTTGCCACCAGCTCCAGCAGCCGGCCCCATTCGAGCGGCTCGCCGCTGTATTCCTGCAAAATCGACGGAACGGTTTCCAGCAGACTCACCAGACCATGCTAGTGCAAGTACGCGTTCGCAGGTTTTCGCGGCCAGTGCCGATAACATTCTCCAGATCGAGGTTCTTATGAACGACGAAGACCTGCGCAAATCGTTGCAGGAATCGAGAAGGGCCCGGGAACAGGAGCGCATTGCATCGGATCCGCTATTGGCGCTGTATGGATCAGGCAAAGACTTGTGGGCCGACGAGCACGCGGACCAATATGTGGCTCGTTTGCGGGCGGGCTGGGATGAGGATCCGCTCAGCCCGTAAAATCGAGCTATGGAATTCCCCGTTACCCGCCTGCGGCGCTTGCGCCGAAGCGAGCCCATGCGCTCGCTTGTCCGTGAAGTACATCTGCAGCCTGGAAGCCTGATTTATCCCCTGTTTATCTGCCCGGGCGAAGGCGTGCGGCGCGAAATCAGCTCCATGCCCGGCGTCTTCAATCTCTCCATCGACGAAGCCGTGAAGGAGGTCGAGGAAGCCAGCCGTCTTGGCCTGGGCGGCTTGCTGCTCTTTGGTCTTCCTGCGGCCAAGGACGAAGAAGGCAGTGGCGCATGGGCGGAGGACGGCATTGTCCAGCAGGCTTTGCGCGCCTTTAAGCCTCTTGCCCGTAAGCTGCTGCTGATCACGGATGTCTGCCTTTGCGAATACACCTCGCACGGGCACTGCGGAGTAGTCACGAAGAGCGGAGACGATTTCGATGTAGAGAACGACGCGACACTGGATCTGCTGGCCCGCTCCGCGGTGTCCCTGGCCAAAGCAGGCGCGGATATCGTGGCCCCTTCCGACATGATGGACGGCCGCGTGGGAGTTATTCGCGACCATCTGGACGACGCGGGCCTGGAGCAGGTGCCGATTCTCTCCTACGCCGCCAAGTTCTCGTCTGCGTTCTATGGGCCCTTCCGCGAGGCAGCTGATTCCGCGCCCCAGTTCGGGGACCGGCGAACCTACCAGATGGACGGCGCCAACCTGCGCGAGGCCATGCGGGAAATCGATCAGGACATCGCCGAAGGGGCGGACATGATCCTGGTCAAGCCTGCCATGCCTTACCTGGATGTGGTGCGCGCCGCGCGCGAACGCCTCGACGTGCCCATGGGGGCTTACCAGGTCTCGGGAGAGTACGCCATGCTGCAGGCAGCATTCGCCAAAGGCTGGCTTGACCGGGACCGCGCCATTCTCGAATCCCTTATCTCCATCCGCCGGGCCGGCGCCGACTTTACCGTCACCTATTTTGCTAAAGATGCCGTTCGACTTCTGGGCTGATCGGGAAAACAGGCTCATTCCAATTTGGCAATGGCAATCTCCAATCGCCGGGTAAAGTTCTGCGGATCTTCCGCGGGCTCCATGACGAGCGGCGCTCCCAACCGCACCGTCACCGCGCCTCGTCCCGGCCACCGTTTGCCGCCCTTCGGCTTCAAACCCTCGATGCGAATCGGCAGCACGGGTACCTTCGATTCCTGGGTCAGGAGTCCGATGCCCGGCTGAAAAGGTTTGAGCCGCCCATCCGGCGAGCGCCCGCCTTCCGGGAAGACCAGCACGTGATAGCCCTGGTCCATGGCCTCGCCCGCATGGGCAAAGCTACGTCGCAATCCAGCTCCCCGGGGGAGGGGAAAGACATTAAACAGCGCCGTCACCAGCCAATATGCCAGCGGCGTAAGCCAAGCCACCGTCCGGTGGCGCTCAACTTTGCCCCTTCTCCATCCGGTCAACAAATTTCCGGACATGGCCACCGCGACGTGATCGCGATCGCTGCTGCTCAGCGCATACAGGATGACCGGGACATCGAAGGCGGTGAGATGGTTCGCCACTAAAAGGGAAGGCCGATGGAGCAGCGCTCGTGGAGCAATGCGCGGGGCTAGCACCAGCCCGATTGCCGGGCGAGCCACGGCTTCGAGAAAGGCAACCCGCAGCCAGCGTACTGCCGGCCACCACGGCCAGCGGGGAAAAACGGCCTGTTCGCGGCTGCTTGCGGCCCGCGTGGGGGATGGCGCTGCCAACGCCTCAGGCAAAACTCCAGCCGCGCCCGGTTGCAACCGGAGCAGCAGCGCGCGCACATCGGAAACGGTGCTGACCTGTCCCCAGTCGCTATCATCCAGCTCCACACCAAAGCGTGTTTCGAGGGTAGATTGCAACTGCACCATGGCTAGGCTGTCCAGGTGCAAATCCTCGGCCAGCCGGTCGCCTGGCTTGATCTCGGGATTGCTTACGCCGGAGTGACGCAGCGCCTCGAGCAGCCGATCCGCGGGATCCGCGATGGGCGCGCCACCGCGACCATCGTTCCCGAGCGACTGTTGCGCCCAACTCTGCACTGTCCGCCGCAACACCTTGCCCGTGGAGGTTCGAGGAAATTCCGGTTGTGGCCAGCGCAGCCAATAGCGAATCTGCTGGAACGCCGACAGATCCCGATTGGCGGCGTCCACCGCGCTTTCGAGTCCCCCTGCGTCCCCGCCCTCCCTGGGAATGAGAACCGCGACGGGCGCCGGCCCGGCCGGCGAATCGTAAGCCACCACCAGGGCATCGCCGACTTCCACCTGCCGCCGCAGCGCCGCCTCGAGGTCCTCAGGATGAATATTCAATCCCGCCGAGGTGACGATAAGGTCGCTTTTGCGCCCGGCAAAAATCAGTTCTCCGGCGGCATTGCGCGTAACCATGTCGCCGGTGGCCAGCCAGCCCGGATCCCGCGCCTGTAACCCTCCCCGCTGCCACACGTGCGAAGCAATCGACGCTCCCCGCACCAGGATCTCGCCCTCCGCGCTGATCTCCACCTCCCGGCCGGCGAGAGGTTTGCCAATGCTGCCGCGCGCGATTTTGAAGGGGTGGTTCAGGGTGACCAGGGCGGTGGTTTCGGTCATCCCGTATCCCTGGATC
>JBARKD010000901.1:0-1772 GCA_049800615.1 Acidobacteriaceae bacterium
GATTAATGAAGACCTGCTGGATTTGGATCTGGTCGATGGAGACCGCAGGGAGGGGCTCTTCGAAGTGGCACTCGATGGGTACGTCACGCTTTTTGGGGTCCTCCTGTACAATTCGGACAACTTCACGAATGATGTCTGGACTGTTGACATCTTTCTTGTTGAAGGACTCTTGCTTGAAGAGTGCTCGAATATGCTGCATGGTTTCGTCAGCCGCGCGGGCATCTCGTATAACCCGTTCAATCGACGAATTCACCTCCGTCATATTTGACGGGGCAGCATTCAACCACCTCTTCGCCGCCTGTGCGTTGGCAAGTATCGACATGAGTGGCTGGTTCAGTTCGTGAGCGATCGAGCCTGCAAGTTCAGCGACGGTCGCCAACCGCGAAGCCTTTGCTAGTTTGATACCCGTGTCGCGAAGGTGGTCTTCTGTTCGTTTCCGCTCATCAATGTCAATTGTGAGGCCATACCACTGAATGATCATGCCCCGGGGACCACGCAGCGGTTCACCCATCACGTGATGCCATCGGTACTGTCCATCTGCGCGTCGCAAGCGGTGTATTGCGCTGTAAGACTCGCCGGTTTCGATTGCCCGGAAAAACTTCTTTGCGGTATCGTCGAAATCATCTGGATGAATGATCTTCTTCCAGCCTAGATTCAGGAAATCCTCCAAGGACATTCCAGCATACTCGCGGACTCTTTGGCTGATATGAGTGACTTCTCCGGTCGGTGATGCTGACCAAAGCAATGAGGGAATTGTTTCGATAATGCCAACGAGTTCATGCTCTCGCATCTGAAGAGCGCTTTCCGTCTCCTTCAATGCATCGATGTTCGTAAGCGTCCCGTACCACTTAACAACGTTTCCTCCATCATCACGGAGAGGGAGACCGCGATACAGGAACCAGTGATAGGTTCCATCCGCGCGCCGGCAGCGTAGTTCATGCTCGACGGGAGTTCCGGCGGCCACTGCGGCCCGCCAATTGGCCAGCACCCTATCAAAGTCCTCGGGGTGTATTGCGCTCCCCCACCCCCAACCATTCCCATGTTCTCTGGAGAACCCCGTATAGTCCAGCCAACTTTGGCTTATGAAGTCGACCGATCCATCCGGCAGATTGGTCCCCACATAGGCGGGGATCGCCTCGACGAGAGTCCGAAGTTCCCGCTCGCTGAGCCGTATTTTCTCTTCTGCCCGTTTTGCCTCAGTAATATCGATAACCGCCCCAGCGAACTCGAGGTCATCGGAGGCTGTTCCCAATGGCCTCGCCAGAACTCGAACATACTTGACGCGATGGTCGGGAAAGAGCAAACGATACTCGCAATCGATGGCGCCGCCGGTGGTAGAAGCTCGTTCTACGAGCTCAAGCACAAAATTACGGTCCTCAGGGTGAACGCGTTCCGTGATCGTGTCCAGCGTGACCTTCTCCGCCGGATCGTATTCGAAAATGCGGTAGGTTTCATCCGACCAGGCATGGTCTCCGCTGCCTGGTTTCCATCCGAAACTGCCTGTATGGCTTAGCCTTTGAGCTTCGGCCAAATAGGCTTCGCGGCGCCGCAGTTCCTGAGCCAGGATCTCGTGCTCCGTTACATCTATGGCGCTGCCTACGATTCTTTTCAGAGTCCCGTTCTCCAAGACAGGAGCGCCGACACCACGGATGTGCCTCACTTCGCCGCCAGGACGGACAATGCGCTTAGTGACGTCACATCCCAAGCCTTCGGCAAGCATTTGCTTGATTAGCGCTGCCATGAATTCACGATCGAGTGGATGGACACGAGCC
>JBARKD010000902.1:0-6884 GCA_049800615.1 Acidobacteriaceae bacterium
GCGCGAAGGATGGGCCACCCGATCCTTGGTCGCTGGTGACCGAGTTCTCAAGCACACTCTTCAGCCCCGCCGTCAATTTGAAGAGAAGACCGGCTTCAGCCGCTGAGGGTACAATTTCCGGCCCCTAGACAGAATTGTCATCCCGGAGCGAACCCGGATTTCCTGTCACGCTGCGTCGACGACGTCCACGTGTGCGCCTTTCCGTTAAAGAAAGGCGCATGAAGCTCGACAACGCCGCCAACCTCAACAGGAAATCCGGGGTAGCGTAGTCGAGGGATCTGCTGTTTCCTTCCCCAACTCCGATCCTCTCAATCAGTAACGCTTTCTCTGAGACACTCCACTAGTGTGTTTATATGATGAGGAAAACCTGAAGGTGCGCGGCGTGGAGCGATAGAAGATCAGCCGCGGGCAGCGGGTCCCCCGGCCCGGCTCCTCCGATGGCGCGATCCGAATTCGTTTAGATCGTGTAGTGTAACAAAGGCCGCAGCTCTATGTGGGTGTAAGATGGCAATTCCAGATAACAGGCTTCCTTGCTGAGAACGAATGGCATGTGCGGCGCCCTTAAGATATTCGCGAGCCGAACGGCTTTCTCCGCGTGCCTGTTACTTTTTCTGATTCACGCTTCTCCAGCACAGTCGACATATCGTTTCTTTTCCTGGACCACTGAGAACGGGCTGCCCCAAAACTCTATCCAGGCACTCCTCCAAACTCACGACGGCTATCTTTGGATGTCTACGTTGGACGGGCTCGTACGCTTCGATGGACTCCATTTTCGAGTTTTTAATCGGCAAAATACGCCCGCGCTCACCACTAACGGCTTCTCCTTCTTCACCCTCCTTGAAGACCGCCAAGGCTGCCTCTGGGCTGGCACGTTGACCGGCGGCGCTGTCCGCTATTGCAACGGCATCTTTACTTCACTCACCGTAAAAGATGGCTTGCCGAACAACTCGGTGGTGCGGATCGATGAAGATGAGGAAGGAACGGTTTGGATCTTCACCGATCCCGGTCTCGCCAAATGGCAGAACGGCCGTTTAATCCGCGTGGCTCCGGAACCCGGATCACCCTTCAATCCTTACCTCACGACCTCCAGGAACTACATCGGCGTGGATGGCCATTTGTTCGGTCTCTGGCGCATGGACGCCCATGGATGGCAGCGTTTCGCTTACGGGCACTGGTCGCATTTCCCCCTTCCTTTCTCATTGAGCGATCCCGCAAAACTGCGCATTTTATCGAGCGTCGAAGATTCCCAACACAGGTTTTGGTTCAAGCTCGGCAACACTCCAAACTTGTACTATTGCTTGAATGGCGGCGTACTGACCCAGTACGCGGGCATTTCTCCCGACGACTTTGTCACTTACAAAGACCGCCTGGGTAACCTGTGGACATATAGTGCTGCCGGAACCGACAGGCTTTGGAAGGACGGACACTCCACGGCTCTCTCCGGTTTTTCCACTCCGTTTATCTACAGAATGCTGGAAGACCGCGAAGGAACGCTGTGGATCGGTACGGCTAAAGAAGGCTTGTATCGTGCAGATCCGCAGGTGATCGCCATGTCGCAGCATCCAAATGGCTCGCAATGGAATGTGGTCGAACCCGTGCTGCAAGACCGGGCGGGCGGCATTTGGTTCGGTAGCCGAATGGGGCTCTCTCGCCTACACAACGGCAAGTACGAGAATTTCTACCACACCAGTAACGCAATCGACCGAATGGAATGGGAAAACATCGTATCGGCGATTTATGAGGATCGGGACGGGACGATCTGGGCCGGCACCTGGAATGGCCTTTCCAAACGGGAGGGTGCGCACCTGGTCTCGGACCCCGCCGGCGCGGAGATCCAGGGCCGCATCAACGCCATCCTTCGCGACCAGGCCGGCGATCTATGGGTAGGCGGTGAAACGGGTTTGTTTCGAATTCACCGCGGTCATTGCACGCAACTCGGACGTGCCGATGGCCTGGCGAGCGATCGTCCCTACGTCCAGACGATCTTTGAAGACCACCGGGGCACACTCTGGATCGGAACCGCAAGCGGCCTGGCGCGCTCTAATCAGGGACGCTTTTCCATGCTCCCCGCCGCAATCGGCTTAAGTATTACGGCGCTGCATGAAGATGATGCGGGTGTGCTCTGGATCGGAACTCACGATTCCGGGCTGGCGCGGCTCGACCACAACACTTTCACCCGCTATACCGAGAAGGACGGGCTCTTCAACAACGGAGTATTTCAGATCCTGGAAGACGAAAAAGGCTTCTTGTGGATGAGCTGCCACTTGGGCGTCTACCGTATCAAGAAACAGGATCTTAACGATTTCTCGGCTGGCCACCTTTCACTGATAACCTCCTCCCATTTTGGAAAAGCAGATGGCCTGCTTGGCGAGTGCAGCAGTCAAGGCCAGCCCACCGGGTTTAAAGCCCCCGATGGCAAACTCTGGTTTCCCACCACCCAGGGGTTAGCCATGATCGTCCCGAAAGCGGTTAAATTCAATAGCCAGCCGCCCCCGGTCGCTATTGAAGAATCAACCATCGATGGGCATACGGTGGATTCTCGCGATGGCTTGAAGATCGAGCCCGGGCAGGAGAATCTGGAGATCCAATACACGGCGCTGAGCTTGGTCAAGGCGCATCAGATTCGCTTTCGCTACAGGTTGGAGGGCCTGGATCCCGACTGGATCAATGCCGGCGGCCGCCGTACAGCCTACTATTCGCGCATCCCTCCAGGCTCTTATACGTTCCGCGTGATCGCGGCGAATAGTGACGGAACCTGGAATGTGAAAGGAGCAAGCCTGGCGGTGCGAGTGCTGCCACCGTTCTATAGCACCTGGTGGTTTCGCCTGTTGAGCGCGCTAAGCATTGCAGGGTTGGTCTACTTGATATGGCAGCGCCGGACCGCGGAATGGAAAAAACGGCAGGCGATACAGCTAGCCTTTTCCCGGGAGTTGCTGGCGTCTCAAGAGCGTGAACGCAAACGGATCGCTGCGGAATTGCACGACAGCATCGGACAAAGGCTGGTGGTGATCAAGAACCTGGCTCTTCTTCGCCTGCAAAATCAGAATGGGAACCGGGCCGAACGAGAACAGGTCGAAGAAATTTGCACGGAAGCATCCTCGGCCATTGCCGATGTGCGAGAGATCTCTCATGATTTGCGGCCGTATCAATTAGACCGCCTGGGGCTGACAAAGGCCCTGCGATCGATGGTCCAGAACGTAGGCAAGGCTTCGGCAACAACATTTTCGGCTTCCATCGATGACATCGACGACCTCTTTACCCCCGAGTTTCAGATCGGCTTTTATCGCATCACGCAGGAATGTCTTAGTAACATTCTCAAGCACGCGGAGGCCAGCGAAGCCGAGGTTGTCGTGCGCCGCAGTGGCCCTCGACTCCATCTCTCGGTAAGCGATAACGGCAAAGGTTTCACCGCCAACGGGGCTTATGGCGAGGCGCGTAAGGGCGGCTTCGGACTGATTAATATCTCCGAGCGCGTGCAGATGTTCGCCGGCAAATTGGAAATCGAGTCGGCGCCCATGAAAGGCGCTACAATCAACATCGACATCGATACGACCGGGCTGCGCGATGGCCGATGAAATCCGTATTGCAATTGCCGACGATCACCCCCTTCTACGCAAAGGGCTCCGCCAGGTGCTCGAAGCCACTCCAAATATGAGCGTGGTTGTGGAGGCAGGCGATGGCGAAGTTTTGCTCTCGCAGATTGAAGCAAGCCGGCCGCAAATCGCAATCGTAGATGTTGATATGCCTAAACAAGACGGCTTCGCGGTCGCCAGGGAGATCAACAAGAGAAAAGCACCGGTCGATGTGATCTTTCTCACGATTCATGCTGAAGAGGCTGTATTCCATGCCGCCATGGATTTGGGCATTAGGGGCTACATCCTCAAAGACGGTGCGCTCATCGAAATTCCCGAAGCTATCCGCACCGTTGCGGCGGGGCAATTCTACGTGAGCCCGCCGCTGGTTGCTTACCTCGTCCATCGCCGCAATCAATCACAGGCGTTGCTGGAAAATGAACCGGGCCTCAAAGGCTTAACCGTCTCCGAACGCAGGATTCTGCGTATGATCTCCGAGGACAAATCCAGCAAAGAGATCGGCCGAGAGCTCTGCATTCACTACCGCACGGTCGAGAACCACCGGGTTAACATCTGCCAGAAGCTTAAACTCCGGGGAACCAACAGCCTGCTGCGATTTGCCCTTCACCACAAATCCGAGTTATAGCGCAGCGCTCCCCTTCCATTATCCGGAAAAAACCGTGCGCTACCACATAGTCAAATTGTGTGTCCGCCGCTATGTTCTTTTGCCCGCGGAGAGCTTAGGTTTAGGGCCGTGAGTGTCCCCCCGGCAAATGAAGGTCTTACTCGTTGAAGAAAATAGTGCCCTGCGCGGCGTGATCCGGCAGTTAGTGATGGCGCCGGGGACCTGGATTCAGGAGTGCGTCGACATTACCGAAGCACTCGCCACTTATGCGGCCGGCCGTCCGGATTTCGTGGTTATGGACGTCGGCACGGAGAACCTGGATGGGATTGCAGTATCCAAACAGATCAAGGAAATGGATCCGGCGGCGAGGATCGTGCTCGTTTCCGACTACGATGACGCTGCTATGCGCGAAAGCGCACGGTACGCAGGCGCATGTGGGTATGTGCTCAAAGACAATCTGCTCGAAGTGAAGAGCTTTTTAAAAAGCACCACAGGAGACGAAACATGAGTTTACGGATTAATGACGAGGCCCCTGATTTTTCCGCCGAGACCACGCAAGGCGCGATTAACTTCCACGAATGGATCGGCAATGGCTGGGCCATTCTGTTTTCACACCCGAAAGACTTCACTCCGGTTTGCACCACTGAACTCGGCTACATGGCCGGCCTCCAGCCGGAGTTCGCCAAGAGGAACTGCAAGATCATCGGGCTGAGTGTCGATCCCGTGTCCAATCACACCAAGTGGGCGGCTGATATCGAGCAGACCCAGGGACACAAGATGAATTACCCGATGATCGGCGACACGGAACTCAAGCTGGCCAAACTCTATGACATGCTGCCGGCGGATGCGGGAACCACTTCCGACGGTCGCACGGCGGCTAACAATGCTACGGTACGCACCGTGTTCGTGATCGGACCCGACAAGAAGATCAAGCTGATGCTCGTTTACCCGATGAGCACAGGCCGCAACTTTGATGAGGTCCTGCGGGTGCTCGATTCGATTCAGCTCACGGCCGCACACAAGGTTGCAACTCCGGTGAACTGGAAGCACGGCGAGGACGTAATTATCGTGCCCGCGGTATCGGACGAAGAAGCGAAACAGAGATATCCCGGCGGCTGGAAGGCGCCCAGGCCATACCTGCGCATCGTCCCCCAGCCGAGCTGACGGTGACGCCATTGGCGCGATCGTCTCAGCCCGCGGGCTTTTGCTACCAGTGGATCGCTCTATCTCACTTGAAAGGACATCTCAAATATGCTCGCCTTGGCTCTTCTCCATTCGCAAAGCATAAAGGCGCTCCGGCCGCCGAGCTTTCTTCTCGCTCTCTTACTGCTGCCGGGATTGTTCTCTGCTCGAGCCCAACCGTCCTCCATTCCTCCGAAGGCGAACCTCATTGCGCTTCCACAACTCAGTGACGGGATGGGATGGAAGCAGCCGATGTACTACTCCACGATCCAGGCCGCCGACATCGATGGCGATGGGCAAAGCGAAGTGCTCGCGCGCTGGATCGACGGTTTGAACATCTACCGATTTGACAATGGAACATTGATTCGACATTCGCGGATCACGGCGCTCAGCGATAACGCCGGATTCTACCAGCCGTCGTGGTACTCGACAATCCGTGCCGCTGTGCTCGATCCCAAACTCGGACAGTCTGACATAATCGCACGCGAAGGCGACGGCATTCATGTGTTCCGCTATGACCCCGGTCTACACACGTGGCACGAGCTCGGCTCCCAGGTCTCGGTCCGGCCGTTCGCCGACTCGGATGCGAGCGGAACCGATTGGACGCAGCCAAAGTACTATTCAACCATTCAGCTCGCCGACCTGACCGGTGATGGCGTCGCCGAGTTGGTGGGACGCGGAAACAGCGGTATGCAGACTTGGCAATGGCAGTCCACTTCTCAAAGCTGGGCGCAGATAGGCGCCGGTGGCGAATTAGCCGACGATCAGGGATTCGATAAGGAGCCTTACTACTACTCGATCCAGCTAGTCGATGTAAATCATGATGGCATCGCGGAGCTCGTGGCACGAGCCCCGGACGGCGTACAGACCTATAAGTGGACCAATTCGGGGTGGACGATCCTCAGCTCCGGCGGCCCATTCGCGGATAGTGCCGGGTTTCTCACGGGAAATCGTTACAAATCCGTGCGAGCTTCCGTCGATGCCGCGGGCCAGGTCTGGTTATACGGCCTTGCGCCGGGTGCTGCCGGCGCCGACTCCGGCGCCATTCAGGTTTATGGCTGGCAAAAGGACCATTGGCAGTCCGTACAAACGATCCCATTGCCGGATTCGGGCTGGGATCGGGAAAGCCAGTCCGCAACGCTAAGGGCGGCGGACATTCAGGGCAATGCCGAACCGGAACTTCTGGTACGGGGTCCCCACGGGTTGCGCGCCTATACCCTCGCGGGAAGTCCACTGCCCATGCAGTCACTATCGTTCACCGATGCGCAAGGTTGGAACCTGGCTGAGCAATACAGTACTTTGAGAACGGTTACAGCCAGCGTCACGGACAACGGTAATACCCAACTCCGCACCCTGATTGTCGGCCGTGGGAGCAAAGGACTGGAAGCTTACAAATTCACCGGCCAATGGGCGGCTGCCGCGGACTCGAACTTCCCGCAATACTGCGCCAACTTCATTACCGACAAAACTTTGAATTGCGTGGCCTATAAGGCGCTCAGTAACGC
>JBARKD010000903.1:0-2212 GCA_049800615.1 Acidobacteriaceae bacterium
GCCGGTAATCGGCGCGCGGTTCTTGCGCGAAAGCTCCTGCATGACTGGTAGATCGACGGCCAGATTGGGCGCTCCCATGGCAAACGGCACCCCTTCCTGGAGCGACGCGTAGGCATAAATCATGGAAGGCGCGATATTGATGTCGTTCTCCTCCAGCCCTTTTTCAAAAGCTGCCACAGACTGGTGGACCGCCGTCGGCGTAAGAAAGATCTCGGTCGAACCGCACCAGATCATTACCTGCCGCTGCGTCACTTTCTTGTAAGCCTGGATATCCGCTCGCACTTGCTCTGCCAGGTCGCGCTTGTTCTTGCCCTTCTTCACGTTGCTGCCGTTCAGCCGCTTGACATAATACTGGTCGAACACGGCGGGCAAAGGCCTGATCCCTTCGAGGAAAGGTCGAACGGTCTCAAGCTGCTCGCGATCGAGCACCCGGGCTGTCTTGGCCGCCTCAAACATGTTGTCGGCGAAAATGTCCCAGCCGGTGAAACAAAGACTCTCCAGCTTCGCCAGGGGCACGAAATCCTTGATAAGGGGGGTGCGGGATTCGGTGCGTTTGCCAAGCCGAACAGTTCCCATCTGCGTGAGCGAGCCGATGGGCTTGGCAATCCCTTTACGTACGGCTTCCACGCCGGCGACCAAAGTCGTGGCAACCGATCCCATTCCGGGGATCATGATTCCAAGTTTTCCGTTCGCAGGCTCAATCGTTGGACTGCCAGCGGCCTCCTGGCTACTGGTTTTGGGGGTAGACATTTTATTGCGAATCCGTCCTCTCGCTTTTTGCTCAAGTCTCGCCCGTCACTTCTGACTTTGGCAAATCTCCGCGGCCCAAAGGAGAGAAAGCAAGGCTTAACGGTCGCCAGGGCTGGCTTAGAAGCAGTGCAAACGGAAACGAACTAGGTGGTGGCAGCCTGGTTGCGATTTTTCCAGTGCGACCAGAGAAACCAGAGGATGCCGGCCAATAACACCACCTCAACGCCCACATGGAAGCGGTGAAAAACTTCCTTGAAGCGAGGATCGGTTTCCCATGACTGGCCCAGCTTCATGCCCACATAGGCCAACACGAAACACCAGGGCCAGGAGCCAAGAAAGGTGTAAATGTGGAAACGCCACAACGGCATGCGCGCAATTCCCGCAGGCAGCGCAATAAAGGTGCGCACCACCGGCAACAGACGAGCGAGGAACACGGTGATCGACCCGTATTTCTGGAAGAAGTAGGTCGTTCGATCCAGGTCGCGGTGGCTCAGCAGAACGTACTTGCCAAAGCGTTCCACCAGCGGACGGCCCCCACGCGATCCCACCCAGTAAGCCACAGCCGAACCGAGATTGCAGCCAAGCGCTCCGGCCGTCGCCACCCAGAGCAACTCAAACCTCCCCGTATAGACCAGGTAACCGGAAAACGGCATGATGATTTCTGAAGGTAGCGGAATGCAAGCTGACTCAATCCCCATCAGCAGCGCTATACCCAGGTAACCCGTGGCCGAAATGACCACGATGACGAAGTGGGCTAGAAATCCTAGAATTTTCTCGCTCATCCGGAGGCAGTATACAGGCTTCATGGCTGCCCTCCCCTCCCACGGAAATGAGGGTTCCCCGCGCATTACTACCCCTTCGTGCTTGTGCTCGAAGCAGACTTCGAAGTGGCTCACTTTGCTACCATGGAGGTTGCGAGGAGTCATCCCATGGCAGAAACCCTAACCCCGGAGATTTCGCAACAGACACAGCCGGCGGCTGAACCACAGCGAGCTCCGGCCAAAGAAGTGAAGCGGCAGACAATCGGTTTTACTTTCTTCAAAGTTCTTCCCGAGTGGCGCCGGCTGCCTGCCGCCGAAAGAGAAGCCCACCGCGCCGCCTTTGCCGAGGTCATCCAACGCTGGAATCAGCCCGGCCGCCTGCTCACGCTCACCTACTCCACTGTGGGTCTCAGGGGCGACTGCGACATGGTCCTCTGGCGCATCTGCTACACCGCCGAAGATCTAAACCAAATGACCGCGGAACTGCTGGCCACCCCGATGGGGGGATACCTGCAAACGCCTTACAACTATCTGTCGATGACCAAGCGGTCTCAATATCTGATCGGGCATGAGCATGAGGGACAGCACGACTCCCGCGGCACCCTCCGGCCCGGCGGCCAGAAGTATATATTCATCTATCCCTTCTGGAAGACCCGCGCATGGTACCTGTTGCCCATCGAAGAGCGGCAGCGCCTGATGAA
>JBARKD010000904.1:0-2813 GCA_049800615.1 Acidobacteriaceae bacterium
TCGCTGTTGAGGGTAGCCGTGACCTCGATCTGGACCTGGTCATGGGAAAGCAAAGCGGGTGGAATGTAGACGCCGTTGGAGCGGATGGTTCCCTGGCCCAACGCGCGATCGTTCTGGCCGGCCGTAATGCTCCACTTGACAGCCGCCGGGGCTCCTGACGATAGCCTGGCGCTCAACGGATCGGTATTTGTGGTGTTAATCGAGGTCTTTTCCGCGCTGATGAACAAACCACCCGCCGCGGCTCCAACCGAGGAATTCATCGCGCCGCATCCCGCCAGCAGCAAGACCACAGGCATGGGGAGCAGAAAAGCTAGATTTGTTTTGCCCACACCCGCTCCATACGCTTTATACGCTTTGCCGCCTCGAACCGTGCCCTTGGCTAGCCCTTGCTTTCAGACGAACGAAATCCCGCAACGGCTTATCCCAATGGTAAGAATATGCCAGCCGTATGTGACCTTACATGAAAAATAAGAACGGGCGAAGCCAAGAATGGGATCCAGGAATGGGATCCCGGAATGGCCTTCTGGCACCAAAGCGGGAGTGACAGCCGGGGAAGAGGAATGATAGGCAGCGGAAAACGTGGAGGTGTAGAGATGTCGTGAATAAGAAACTGTTACGGTGCCGTTTCCCCTTGGCAGCCGCGCGGCAACAGAAAAGCTCCGTATCGGGCTAAGTGGATTTCGCCGGATGATACGGAGCTTCTGCTTTGCTCAGCGGTAACTTAAGCGGCCGCGTTAGATTTGTTCGGACGCGGGCTAAGAAAACCTTCGCTCGGGAGCGAGTTAGGGATAACGGTAACCGGTCCGGCGGAGGCAGCCTTCATGCGGCGCACTTCACGTGCGCTCAGCGGAGTCATGCGCTCGGTCGAGTAATAAATCTGCTTACCGCAGTCGAGGCAGACCTTGTAAGTCTGCTGCTCCAGCGTGAATGGTCTCGTCTGGCTCCAGTGCCGGCAGCCAAAAAGAATATCGTAGAACAAACCAAGCAGGTTAAATATCCAGTTCATAAAAGTGCTCCCTTGTTACAACGCCGGGTGCGAGCCGAATATGCCGCCCCAAATCGTACTGTTAAGATGCATTCTGCACGAAAATGTCGCGTTTGTCGTAGGGAAAATACAGCTTTGGTGGAGGCGGCTTAACCCAAAAGTCACTGGCCTTTTGGTAGTCCTGCAATTTCAAGAAGTTAGAAGCTGAGGCGGCAATTACCTTAGGGGTTCAAGCAACAACCTGGATTACGATTTTTCCAAAGTGTGATCCATTTTCCATCAGCTTGAGAGCTTCGCGCGCTTCGCTAAAGGCAAAGACGCGATCGACGACAGGCCGCATGCGCTGTGCGGCAATTGCCCGGTTCATGGTTTCGAAATGGGCGCGGGAGCCTACGTAGATACCTTGCACTCGGACTTGACGATGCAATATCAGCGGAATCTGTACGGGCTGGTCAGAGCGGCTCAGCACTCCGATCTGGGCGACCATACCGCCGATGCGCACGGCCTGCAGAGACTGCGCGAAAGTGCCGGCGCCCCCCACCTCTACGATAAGATCCGCACCCCGGTCTTGCGTCTGGTTCAGAACCCACTTTGCCCAATCCGGGAATTGGCGATAGTTCGCACCGGCATCGAGTCCCAGAACCCTCGCTCTCTCTAACTTTTCGTCACTGCTCGAAATGCCCAGCACCGTCGCCCCCGCCATCTTCGCGAATTGCAGCGCAAAGATCGAAACGCCGCCCGTGCCCTGGATCAGCACGATCTCCCCGGGCTTCACTCGTGCCGCCTCCTCGAGAGCATTCCATGCTGTGACTCCGGCGCATGGAAGCGTAGCCGCTTCGGCGTAGGAAAGATGCTCGGGGATGGTCACCACGCCGTCCTCATGCAGGACCACGTATTCCGCCAGCATGCCGTCGATGTCGCCGCCCAGGGCGCGACGGTTGGTTTCGGCTGTCGGCGCACCATCGAGCCAATTTTGCATAAAAATACCGGCGACGCGCTGCCCAACGGCGACACATTTAACCCCTTCACCCACCTCAACTACCTCGCCGGCGCCGTCGGAGCAGGGAATCCGCGGAACCGCCAGCTTTGGGTTATAGTGACCGCCAACCATGAGGAGGTCCCGGTAGTTCAGCGATACCGCATGGACCTTTATTAGGAGTTCCCCCCGGCCCGGCCGGGGCTGGGGACGGTCGGCCAGGGCGAGCTGCTCGATCCCAAACACCGAAATTTGCCAAACTTTCATGGATTAGTCCTCAAGTCGTACCAGGAATGAGAGTTAGATGATATTTCCTTGACCTTGGCAGAGGCTGCCGCTTCGCTTGTCGTACCATGGGAGTATGGCACGAGGTTGGGAGAGCAAATCCGTGGAAGAGCAACAGTCGGCGCTGACCGCCGCCGGTGATAACGCCGGTCCTTCACCAGACCTCAGGCTGGAAAAGGCAAAAATTGAGCGCCAGCGGCAGGAGCTTGACCTGCAGCGCGAGCGCATCCTCTCCGAACGCACTTCTAACCCAGTGCGCCGGCGGGCGCTAGAAGCGGCCCTCGCGGAGATCGAATCCCGCCTCGCGCTTCTGTCCTGATTGCTCTTCCCTGTACGCAAAGAATGAAGCCAGCGGTTGCGTCGCGGTTGAGAAAACTGCAGATCCCTCCACTACGCTACGCTTCGGTCGGGACGACAATTTTGTTGTAGAGCCAGCCGTTGCGTCGCGGTTGGAAAACTGCAGATCCACTACGCTACCCCGGATTTCCTGTTGAGGTTCGTGGCGTTGGCAAGCTTCATGCGCCTTTCTTTAAGGGAAAGGCGCACACGAGGACGTGTCCGGCGCAG
>JBARKD010000905.1:0-10103 GCA_049800615.1 Acidobacteriaceae bacterium
GATAATAGCCCAGGACGTCAAGTCCTGGGTAAACCGAATCGGAAGCGATCCAGTCCCGTAAGGGACGGCTGATAATACCCAGGATGAAATCCTGGGGCGTTGCTGGCCCCTATTACGGGACCAAATCCGCGTAAGGTAGTTCTCACGCAGACTCTTCAGCCCCGCCGTCAATTTGAATAGAAGACCGGCCGGATCTTCCCGTTACTCCACCAAACGTTCAGAAGCCATTTTGATTTATTGCATGAATCAATGGGACGGCCGACTAGGACCACATTACTGAGGCTGAGTAACCGCGCCATTTCCGTGCAAGCGTAGATAAATCCTGACCTCTTCGTCGGCCGCATCTTTTTGTCCAAGCTGCTTATAGATGTGGGCCAACGCAATATGAGGCTCCGCGTACTTGCCATCCAGCTCGATTGCCGTCTTCAGTTCCGCCAGGGCGGCCTGAAGATGACCCTCATGCTCGAGTATGTTAGCCAGGCGATAATGCGCTTCCGCCAGCTTGGGATCCAGCAGCAGAGCCTTCCTCAGATTGCCTTCCGCCTCTTGCGTTTTTCCCAAAAACTGCAGAGCCACTCCGAGATTGAGGTAAGGCCACGGCGAGGGATGCGCGGCGTTCCGGTCCAGCTCAATGGCTCGGCGAAAATTCCTGATCGCAGCTTCGTTTTCGTTGCGGTAGTAGTAACACAACCCAAGGTTGTCGTAAGCCCGCGCCATCGCGGGATCGAGCGCGATCGCCTGCTCAAAGTGGCGGGTCGCATCCTCGTAGTGGTGGCTGTCGTAGTCGAGACGTCCCAGCCAATATGGATACACCGCACTTTTGTTATCGTGAGCGGCCAGCGATTCCAGCACAGGCCGCGCCCAGTCCGGATGCGAAATCTGGATATACGCCATGGCCAGCGAGAATTGAAGATCGGAGGCAAGCGGGGCAATCGCCTCCGATTTCTTCCAGGCAATGGCCGCGTGCAAATAATCCTGGTTCAGAAAGTACACACTGCCCAGGTAAGCCAGCAGGCGGCCCGCCCGAACTGAATGCGCATCCGGTTCGAGTTCTTTGAGGAGTAGCGCTTCAGCAGCGACATAATCATGTTCCGCAATCGCCCTGTTCAAGTGAGATACTTCTTCGGGAGCCAGCCCCAACGATGCAACCGCGGCTGGCGTTGGCGGGGTTTGCGCCATGACAGAGGAAAAAAGCATCGCCAGCGTGAGAGCCACGATCGCATTTCCCCTGCCTTGCATGGGCGTTAGTGTAAACGACCGGATCGGAAAGAAAATAGTGCTCTGCCGCCATCAGCTCTTTCGTTCAGGACTCAGCAGCCTATTGCTGGTCAGCCTGCTCGCGCCCGCTGAAGGCCGGTCTGCGGAGCCATCAGATGCGCCCTATCGCCAGCTTGTGCTCGAGATCCAGCAGCGCATCGAGCAAAACGATCTGGAATCGGCCCGATCCATGATCCTTGCTGGCGAGCGAAAGTATCCCGCCAACGGCGGCCTGGAGAATCTGCTCGGCGTAATCGAGATCCAGCAAGGGAACACCGGTCAGGCGATTGAGCAGTTCTCGGCCGCGATCCAGCATGATCCCGACCTTGCCGGCGCCTATCTGAACCTGAGCCGCATCTACCTACAGACCGCGCAAAACGACAAGACGGCTCGAACCGCAGCCCTAGGTGTATACGAAAAACTTTTGCGCAAAGAGCCGGCCAACCCGGAAGCCAATTACCAGGCCGCGATGCTCCTGATGTGGGACCAGAATTATCAGCGTTCTCTCGAGCATCTGATGCGCCTGGGACCCGATGACCGGGGCCGCATCGGCGCCTTAGTCGTGGCTTGTGCGGATGAGGCCGCACTCCATCATAAAGAAGCTGCCGGCAACGCCGCGGAGGCTCTTGCTGTCGAACCGGAGCTTACCGAGCAGGATGCTATGCAAGCATTGCCCGCGCTCCGGGCCGCGCGTCGCGCCGACCTGATCGACCGCCTCTTCTCCGCGGCAAACGAAAAACATTCGCTTTCTCCTGAGGGCCTGCGCATTCTTGGCCTGGCCCAGGAGGGAGAAGGGAAGCTCGACCTCGCCCGGAAGACGCTTGAGCTCGCCTTTACGGCGAGCAATTCCTCCGTGCCGATCCTTGTCGACCTTACCCGCGTGGCCAGAGCTGCCAACGATTATCCAGGAGCGCTTGGATACCTGGCCCATGCGCGTGATCTCGAACCCGGGAACGCCGGCTTTGCCTACGAGTTCGGTGTGCTTTCGCTCAGGATGGGGCTGCTTGGCGAGTCGCGCAAGGCCATGGCGGAAGCGGTCCGCTTGTCCCCCAACGATCCCGAATTCAACTACGGCATGGGCGTGGTCTCTTCCTTCGCCCAGGATTCGACGCAGGGTTTGCCTTACCTGGAGAAATACCATGCTTTGCGGCCATCGGACCCGGCCGCACTGATTGCCATGGGAACCATGTGGTTCCGCGCCAAGAACTACGATTCCGCGCGGCAATGGCTGAAGCAGGCAGCCACCCACCGGGCCACTGCGGCGGATGCGCATTACTACCTCGGCCGCATCGCTCGCGTTACGAGCCACCTCGACGAGGCGAAGCAGGAACTCGAGCAAGCCAACACCGCCGCGCCTGGCAGGCCGGACGTCCTCGGCGAGTTGGGCCAGGTCTATGTCGCCTCTCGCGAATATTCTCAGGCGCAGATCTTCCTCGACCGCGCGATCGCCCAGGACCCGAATAACTATGGAGCCAACTTTGGCCTGTTGCAGCTCTATGCCAAAACAGGGGATGCGCGCCGCGAGGAACAATCCAAGCGTTTTGATGAAATCAAGGCCAAAGACGAAGAAAACTATCAGCAGATGATGCGAACCATTGAGCTGCGCCGGGAACCGTCGTCCGACAGTTCAACCATCCCCCATTCTTAGGGCCGCGACCGTTGGCGCCCAGCGCCACTGACTCTGCCAATGGCAAGTCAGCAAATGGAAGGAATGCAGAGGGTGCCGGCTAGTATAGTGCGTCACACAGATGGGCGTTCAACCGTTTTTGAAGGGTACGGGCTTGAAGCCCCGCCCCTTCAACTTCGCCTCGATCCGTCTCTTTCATGGAAAAGCAGCTTTCGCCTACCCCACAAAATTGTCGTCCCGACCGAAGCGTACCCGGATTTCCCGTTACGCTGAACTGGACACGTCCACGTATGCGCCTTTCCGCTAAAGAAAGGCGCATGAAGCTCGCCAACGCCACGAACCTCAACGGGAAATCCGGGGTAGCGAAGTGGATCTGCAGTTTGCTTATACAGCCGCAGCTCTTAATGGAAACGCAGGCCTACCCTTTGTCATTCCGAGCGAACTCCGGATTTCCTAGACGCTGCACCAACCAACGGACACGTATGCGGCTCTCTCTAAAGGAGAGCCGCACGAGGCTTAACGACGTCACTAAGCCTGACAGGAAATCCGGAGGAAGCCGAGGAATCTGCAGTTTCTTGCCCGTCCCACTCGCTCGCCTGAGCTAGAATTGTCCTCCCTTTGGTTTTGAAGGGGCGGGCTTTTTCAGCCCCGCCGTCAACCGCGCACTAAGTCCCGCAGGGACGGCTGAAAATACCCCAGGATAGAATCCTGGGCGCGCTGCTGACCCGCATCACGTATCCAAATCTCGGTAGGGTTAGTTCTCACGCAGACTCTTTAGCCCCTGAGGGAATGCCGTCTGGTCAACCGTCAACTTTCAGGCAGCAGAATGACGACGCACTACACTAGTGGGTGAGGGTCGTCATTGCTTCATTGACCGTCTTACAGATGGTGAAGACGCGGTCCATCCGGGTCAGCATGAACAGGTTGCTTACGGATTCGTTCAGGCTGCAGACCAGCAGCTCACTCCCCGGGGGCATCCGCTTCAATACCGAAAGGATAGCGCCTAAACCGGTGCTGTCGATGAATTCCACTTTGCCCAGGTCGAGCACGATGGAAGCCGGACCATTGGTGAAGTACCGGCCAACCTCCTCTTTGAACGGTTGCGCCTGGTCGGCTACGAGGCGCGGTTCCATGATCTCCAGCACCAGGTTGTTGCCAATCTTCTGCTCTACGATGTTCATGTATCTCCTCGATGGTTACAGTAGCGATTGTTGCCGGCTTTCGTCCGGGATTGGCTCGAGTCCCCAGATATCTCGCGCGTACTCGTTCACTGCGCGGTCGCTTGAGAACTTGCCGCTGCGCGCGACGTTCAGGATGGCCTTCGACGTCCATGCCGGGCTGTCCTGAAAATCCAGGCTCACCTGGCGCTGTCTGGCCAGGTACGACTCGAAGTCGGCCAGATGAAAGTAAGGATCGCCATGCTGAAGCAGCGAATCGAGAATAGGCTGAAACAGTCCGGGCTCCTCGCGTGAGAACCGGTTATCTCGGATCGCATCCAAAACCCGGCGAATGGCGGCACTGCCATGGTAGTGGTCGCGCGGGTTATAGATTTTGCGCTGCATCTCGACCTGCTCGGCGGTGAGCCCGAAGATGTAGATGTTGTCGTCGCCTACCTCTTCCCGAATCTCTACATTGGCTCCGTCCAGCGTACCTATGGTCAGCGCGCCATTCATGGCGAACTTCATGTTTCCCGTTCCCGAAGCCTCCATGCCCGCGGTCGAAATCTGCTCACTCAGATTGGCTGCCGGTATGATCCTCTCCGCCAGGCTGACGCGGTAGTCGCGCATGAAGACCAGTTTCATCCAGCCATCGGCGCGGGGGTCAGCATTCACTACCTGGGCAATATTGTTGATCAGCTTGATGATCAGCTTTGCCATCCAGTAACCGGGGGCAGCCTTGCCGGCAAAGATATGCGTCCGGGCGACAGGCGGCTGAATGCCTTCATCAACCAGCCGTAGATACGAATGCATGACGTACATGGCATGCAACAACTGGCGCTTGTATTCATGAATGCGCTTGACCTGGATATCGAACATCGAGTCCGGATTAGTGCGGACGTGCTCCCGCTCGTAGATCAGGGCCGCCAGACGGATCTTGTTTTCCCGTTTCACCCGGGTAAAGTCGGCCTGAAATCCCGGGTCTGCTGCATAAGGCGCAAGATCCCGAATCCAGGAAAAATCGCGAATCCATCTGTCCCCGATGAGGTTTGCGATCAGCCCGGCGAGGGCCGGATTTGCCGAGGCCATCCATCGGCGGTGGGTAACTCCATTGGTCTTGTTGTTGAACCGTTCGGGGAAGAGCTCATAGAAGTCGGGCGCCAGCCGGGTGGTAATCAGACGCGAGTGAAGAGCAGCGACCCCGTTCACGCTGTGGCTCCCTACCATTGCCAGGCTGGCCATGCGCACTTCCCGCGGCTCTGCGGCGCCAACGATGGACATGCGTTCCAAACGAGCCCAATCCTGGGGAAATCGCTCCTCCACGCAAGCCAAAAACCGTCGGTTGATTTCCTCGATGAACTGCAGGTGCCTTGGGATCACTCGTTCCATGAGGCTCACCGGCCATCGCTCCAGAGCCTCGGGCAAAAGCGTGTGGTTGGTGTAGCCGCAAGCGGCCTGGGTCACTTGCCATGCGTTATCCCAGGACAACGCATGCTCGTCCACCAGGATGCGCATCAATTCCGCGACCACCAACGCAGGGTGGGTGTCGTTCATCTGGAAATGCACGTATTCGTGCAGCTGCTCGAATCCAACGCCCGGAAAATCCCTCTGAAAACCGCGCAGCGCGTCGCGCACGGCGCAGGCCACCATGAAGTATTCCTGCACGAGACGCAGTTCCTTGCCCGCGGGTGAATTGTCGGGTGGGTACAGGACTTTGGAGATGGTCTCCATCTGCATCTTTCTTTCCACTGCGCGCAGATAGTCTCCTCCGTTGAAAATCTTTATGTCAAACTCGTCGGAGGCGCGGGCCGAATAAAGGCGGAGATAGTTTACGGTATGGCCGCCAAATCCTGCTACCGGCAGGTCGTAGGGCATCCCTACAACGATCTGCCAGTCCACCCACATTGGGTTGTAGGTGCCGTCTCTGGCCAACCCGTGCTCGATTCGACCATACAGGGGTACGGTGCACGTCTCGGTAGGCCGCTCAATCAGCCAGGGAGATTGGTAGCTGAGCCATTCATCCGGTCTTTCTTTCTGAGAACCGTTCTCGATTTCCTGCTTGAAGAGGCCGAACTGGTAGTTGATGCCATATCCGTAAGCCGCCATCCCCTGGGTTGCCAGGGATTCCATAAAGCATGCGGCCAGGCGTCCCAGCCCTCCGTTTCCCAGAGGTGCATCGGTCTCCATATCGGCAAGCTCGCCGAGGTCAAAGCCTAAACCGCGGGCCGCCCGTTCCGCCTCAGTCAGAAGCCCAAGGTTGAACAGGTTATTGCGTAGTGACTGGCCGATGAGAAATTCCGCGGAAAGGTAGATCAGGCGCTTGGCTCGAGAGCGGCGCCGGCGCTCTTCGCCCTCCAGCAACCCGTCAATCAGGCGGGTGCGAATTGCGTACCCCAAAGCCTGCAACATGTCCCGTTTTGAGACTGGGCTAGAGGACCTGCCCACCGAATAGCGCAGGTGGTATTCGATTTCGGAGCTGAGGGAGTCAGCAGTCTTCGTCGTGGCCAGCACGCCAATCCTCCAGCAGCTGCTGTCTGTTTTGATCGGCTCGGATGCGGGAAAGATGAGAAAAGGAAGGAATTGGCATCCTCACACGATACCACCATGCTGCGTTGTTGCGCCCGCCCCCGCACCAGGCGCATCTTGCGAAAAAGTACAGGCTGAATGCCAGGCTGCGCTTTGCCGATAGATAGGCTTGGGAACTCAGAGGCGGACGAGCCAGCAGCATGAAGATTTTGCTTGTTGACGATGATACCGTCGCCCGCAGGATCCTTTCCCACTTGCTTCGGCGCCAGGGACACGAGGTCATCGAAGCCGCCGACGGACAAGTCGCATGGGACATGCTGAAGCAGGGGGGCATCAGCTTCATCGTGAGTGATTGGGTGATGCCCAATGTTCCCGGAGTGGAGCTCTGCAGAAAGATTCGCGCAGCCAGCCTTGACCACTACATCTACATCATTCTGTGTACCTCGAAAGGCGCCAAGTCCGATCTGATCGAGGGCATGGATGCGGGCGCCGACGACTTTCTGGTCAAGCCCGTTAGCCCGGAAGAGCTTCGCGTCAAGGTCCGCGCGGGCGAGCGCATCGTCGGTCTCGAGCGCAGTCTGGCGGAAAAAAATCGCGAGTTCGCCAGCGCCAATCAGAGCCTGCAGTCGGCCTACAAACTCATCGAAGACGATTTGAAGGCTGCCGCCTGGATGCAAAACAACCAACTCCCGACCCGCTCCCTGCGGGCCCATGGACTCAGATGTGAATGGCGCCTCGAGCCCTGCAACTATGTCGCCGGCGACACGTTCAACCTTTTCCCCATGGGGGAGCACCATACAGGCTTTTATTTACTCGACGTCTCCGGACATGGCGTTCCCGCGGCGATGCTTTCCGTAGCCCTGAGCATGCTCCTCTCGCCGGAGGCGGCGGCGGGAAATCCCCTGAGACGATGGAACCCGGAGGCGGAGGCTTTCGACATCCTGCCGCCTGGGGAAGCGCTCCGTGAACTCAACCTTCGCTTCCAGTCCAAAGACGATCGTTACTTCACCATGGTCTACGGCTTGTTCGACAGCAGCTCGTTGACCCTGCGCCTGGCCCAAGCGGGACACCCGGGTCCGGTCCTCATCCGCAAGGGCGGGGAAATTCGTTTGCTCGGTTCCGGCGGTATGCCCTTAGGGGTTTGGCCTGACATCGAGTTCGATTGTTTTGAGATCCAAGCCGGCAGGGGCGACAGGCTCCTTCTCTACTCGGATGGCGTTACCGAGTGCACGAACGCAGACGGCGAATCCTTTGGTGAGCGCCGCGTCCTGGCTTGCCTGGAGCAGTCCGGAGCGCTGTCTCTAGACGCTCTTCTTGAGGTCTTACTTGAGGAAATCAAGGCTTGGCGCTCCGTGCCGAACTTCGCAGACGATATATCCCTGCTCGGTCTCGAGATAGAGTAGCCGTCTATTTTTTGAGCGCAGCGCAGGTCGCGCGCAGGGTGAACTCCAGCGACTCCCGCGGGATTTTCTGGATAAATGGGGAAACGGCCCAGCCAAGACCGGCAGGAATGGAACGCGTTAGCGATACCGATTCGATCTGCAGATAGAGACCGCCGTCCCCCTCTTCGTAGCTCCAATACGTATTGAGCCGCCAGAGAAAGCCGTGATCTTCCTTCGGGTCGAGGGCATGCTCGGCGCTGGTGCCGGGCGATGCTATCTCTGAAATCATGATGCTGCGCGAGTTGCTATAACCGTGCTGCGCGTCCAACTGTCCAAATTTAGCGTCGTAGGTGGTATCCAGAACCACCGTGATGACGTGCTTCTGGCGGACTCTCATCGTCATTTGCAGGTGGTCGCCCTGTTGCGAAAGCAGCTTGGCTGACAGCACCTGTGGCGCATAGTGCTGTGGATAGGCGCTGATGTCCTTCATCAGCCGTTGGAAATCAGCGGCTTTTGCCCCTGGAGCAAAGGCCGTACCGCGCCAGTCATGGAGCAGTGCGCCATGCAGCGCCAAGCCATCCGTCGGGGTGAGCGGGTCAATCATCAGCTCGCCCTGTTGCAAGCGCTTTTCGATTTGCGGAGTCAGCGGCGGGGAAAAGAAATCGTCGACAGACTGATGCTGCTTCTTCAGCCTGGCCTCAAGCGCATCGATATAGCTGTTGAAAGCGGCGACTGCGTCCGCTGTGGGCTCTGCCTGCGCCGGACTGGCGTGTGCCACCATTAAAATGCTGAGAAGCAGCCAGGGGGTGGTACGCAGCATCATCAACTGGAGTATTCCCAAAACGCTTTCCGAGAAGCATGACTGTAGCAGAGGAGCAATGAAAAGTCACACCGAATACCTGGTCTTTGAAACCAAAAAACGCAAGCAGATGGTGCACATCACGGACCAGGTCGAACAGATCGTGCATAGAAGCGGAGTAAAGGACGGCCTCTGCTTTGTCTCGCCCATGCACATCACCGCGGCTGTTTATGTCAACGACCTGGAGAGTGGATTGATAGAGGATATCGGCAAGTGGCTGGAGGAATTGGCGCCGGCCCGAGCGGAATATCGGCATCACCAAACGGGTGAAGATAATGCCGATGCCCATTTGAAAGCGCTGCTCCTGCACCATGAAACCACACTGCCGGTTACCGGAGGCAGGCTCGACCTCGGTACATGGCAGAGGGTGTTTTATGCGGAGTTCGATGGCCAGCGGCCCAAACGAGTCATTGTGAAGGTGCTTGGGGTTGAGTGACGCACCGTCTACAAGCGTGATCTGCGCCGCTTTTGGTCGATTTCCGGTGATCCTTCCGGGCCCCGGTCGAGTTCCGGCTGTAACTCAGGCGGCAGCATTCCATGTTGAGGGGCGCCGCAGACAGGGCATGCTTCCGCCTTCAAAGTAATCTCGGCGCCGCAGCACGAGCAAAAAGCCGCCATGTCATTTACCCTCCTACTCTCAGTGGTTATCGCTTTTGATGAAGGCAACAGGAGTGAGGATTCAAGACAGCGCAATGCTGCACTTGTAAATTATTCCCGGCGCCAAGACAGGAGATTCAGTGAAAGAACTATTGGCTGAGACCGCGGAGCGCGCTGCGCAGTATCTTGCCGGTCTTTCCTCGCGAAACGTAGCGCCTTCGCCCCAGGCCGTCGACCGGCTGCAATTGCTGGCCGGTCCGTTGCCCCAGGAGCCTTCGAATCCCGCGGAGGTTTTGGCTTTGCTTGACGACATTGGGTCGCCGGCGACGGTGGCCAGCGCCGGGGGCCGCTATTTTGGATTCGTAATCGGCGGGACACTCCCGGCCGCGCTGGCCGCCAACTGGCTGGCGGGAGCCTGGGACCAGAATGCAGCCATGCAAGTAATGTCCCCTGTGGCCGCGAAGCTGGAGGAGATTGTCCTGGCCTGGATGCTGGACATATTCGGCCTTCCTTCCGGCTCGGCCGCGGGCTTTGTCACCGGCACCACCATGGCCAACTTCACAGCGTTAGCCGCCGCGCGCTCCGCCCTTCTACAGCGTGCCGGCTGGAACGTTGAAGAGGACGGATTATTTGCCGCCCCTCCCATCCAGGTCGTGGTTGGCGAAGAGGTTCATGTCTCTCTGCTCAAAGCCTTGTCC
>JBARKD010000906.1:0-2472 GCA_049800615.1 Acidobacteriaceae bacterium
AGCCAGGACTATCCCCCGAATCCATCTTGCAGTTGCCATGTTTCCTCTCGTCTTTAAGACGAATAAACCCGGGTTTGAGTCTGCGGTTGCTCGAAACGATAAAGATTTGCTGGAGCGGTGGCTTCAGGTTGGCGGGACATCATTAACAGACAGCAAAAGAGCCGGATGCACATGAGCCCCACCGGCGGTCGCGCTCAGTGATTGTTCAGCCGGCTGGCAATTGGACGCCCGAAATGTGGCTGCATGCGTCGATAAACGCGTCTTGCATCCCGATATTATGCGTGTCAGGGTGCGATGGGCGTAGCTGCTTGTGGTAAAAGTACTTGCCCGTGACCGTCGCGGCTTGATCGTCACTGACCGCAAGCCACACCTGCGTCCGATGTGCGGCATCCAGGTCGTCCGGCGCGCTCGGTCCGCCCATTTTCGTCGCCACCCAGCCGGGTTCCACAGCGTTGGAGAGAGTCTTAGGCCAACGGCGGGCGATAGCGAAGGACAACAGCACATCATGAAGCTTCGTATCGGAGTAGGCCTGTTGTCCTTGCCAAGGCCTCTTCTCCCAGGCTAGGTCCTTAAAGCTGGAATCACCCTGCCGGTGAAGGCCGGAGCTCAGATAAACCAGGCGTTTGGGCTGGTGGATCAGCGCCGTCAGAATATATGGAGCCAGGCTATTGACAGCAAAGACGTGGGGCAACCCATCTTCGGTCGCAATGCGTTCCCGCTCCCGATAGCCGACACCGGCGTTGTGAATGACAGCGTCAAAAAAGCCGAGACGGTTAATTTGCTCAGCTACGCGGCGGGTTTGCCCTATGCTGCTTAAATCGCCGATCACCACGGTCTCGGCCCCGGGCACAGCATGCAGAGTTTCGCGCCCGCGTTGCTCGTTGCGAGCGTGCAGCACAACCCTATGTCCCTGCTCGATCAGCAGCTGTGCCGCCATTCTGCCCAGACCATCCGCGGAACCTGTAACAAAAACACGTGCCATGGTCAGGTAGATGCTACCAAGCTTCCCTCGGTTCCGTCCGCGGGCCCGCGTTGAACGGACGTAAGAAATCACCGCGGGATAGTTTTAAAGTGGGGCGCACCCCCTTCAGGTACCATCTTGCGTATTGTCCTGGTGATAGGGGAGCTGGAATTTGAAAAAGACAAGTCTTTTCAAGCAGTACCTGTTGGCGCAGGAGATCCTGATGATCCCTGTCTCGCACGATCCGCTTTGCGCCACGATCATTGAGCGCGCCGGTTTCAAGGTGGTGGGTTGCGGCGGGTATGCCAACTCCGCGGCCCTGATCGCCGCGCCCGACGTCGAGCTGCTCACTCTTACCGAAATGGTGGACGCGGTTTGGCGTACGGCCGATGCCGTCAGCCTGCCGGTCTTTGCCGATGGGGACAACGGTCACGGAAACACAACCAATGTGCAGCGAACCGTGAAGCAGTTTGAAAAGGCGGGTGCTGCCTCGGTGATGCTGGAAGATCAGGTTTCCCCCAAGCGCTGCGGCCACATGTCCGGCAAGCACGTGGTGCCGAGCGACGAGTTCGTGGCCAAAATCAAGGCGGCCGCGGACGCCCGCACCGATGAGGACCTTACCATTCTTGCCCGGACTGACGCCATCGCGGTCAAGGGCTTGTCCGAAGCGATAGATCGCGCCCACCTCTGTGTAGAGGCCGGGGCCGATTGGGTTTTCCTGGAGGCGCCCGAGAGCCTGGAGCAGATGCGGCAAATTCCCGCCCTGGTTTCCGTCCCTACTCTGGCCAACATGATTCCCGGCGGCCGCACTCCGGTCTTGCCTGCTGCGGAACTGCAATCGATGGGCTTTGCCGCGGTGATTTTTCCCAATGTGTTCACTTACGCCTACGCAAAGCTGGCGACCGACATCGCCGCCGAGTTGTTGCGCACTGGCACCACCGTGCCGTTTCATGACCGGATGATCGAATTCGAGGAATTCAACGACCTTGTCGGGTTAACCAAAATCCGCCAGGCGGAGCAACGCTACTATTCTCATCTCGAGGATGCGCACCTGAGAGGCGCCTGACGCTTGGCTATTCCTGGGACAGGAGTGTTCGTATATGACGCGTTGAACTGTTTTCGCGTCTCTATTCGAAGCAGCGGACTTATGACCAAACACGGCTGCCCGATGAAGAAATAAAAACGGGCCCCGTGAGCCGTAACGCAAAGCGCCATCGCTCGCCATAGAAACGCCACTCCAAACTCGAGTGGCGTTTCTAACATCGAGGCTTTGTATCAGTGCCCGACTTTAGCCGGGCCGCTAGTGTCTTGTCCCAGAAGTAACTAATCTAAGTTCAGAATCCCGAGAGCCTGTGACTTTTTGGTTTTGAAGGGGCGGGGCTGAAAGAGTCTGCGTGAGAACCAGGGGAATGACTTGTATTTCAGGGGGAGTGAGGAGATAAGAAGGAATGTCTCGATATTTTCCTTATTCGCCCGAGCAGGCGTATTTGCTGCCCCCGAACGTAGCCGAG
>JBARKD010000907.1:0-2114 GCA_049800615.1 Acidobacteriaceae bacterium
TCATTGGTGTCATGTCGTGCGAAAGCGCGTATGTCCCCGGGCGCAGGACTTCGCCGCGGATCGTTACCTGCGGCGCATCCACTTCATACCGGCCCAGGATCCGGATCGTGTCAAACGGCTGAAGCGCGGGGTTGGTGTTACCGATCAGCGCCTCGGCGACGTCGAACTGAATAGTTTCCGGATGAAAGTCAGGGGCTACCAAGCGGATGATATCGCCTTTGGCAGCGGGCTCTGGCAGCAGGTCCTGATAGGAGTGCAGCACGTCGCTAAGTTGCATTCCGTCTCGGTATGGAAATTTGCCCGGCCGGACGACGTGTCCCTCCACGTAAATCGCACGCTCGCTGTAAGGCAGGATCGGTTCCACATGGATACGGTCGCCGTCCTTCACCTCGAAAGCGGCAATCTGTGCCAGCGTCGACTCCCGGGTGGTCGAGGGCACCGACGGCAGGCTCACAGTCTCGCGTTGCTTATTGGGGTCGATGCGCTCGATCGTGATGTGGTCGAGCGCCGCGGCGACCGTAGTTCCGCCGGCATTGTCCAGCACGTCTTTCAGGGTCGCGTTTCCTTTGAGCTCATAAATCGCGGGACGCTTGACCATGCCGAAGATTGCGACCTGCGGACCGGAAGGCGGAATGAGCAGCGTATCGCCCGCCTGCAGGCGTTCGTCATCCATGCGCACGCCGTTCAGCAAAAAGTCATAAAGGTCGATCTCGCGTACGAGTTGCTGCCCACGGTAGTGGCGCACGATGCGCAGTGATCCGACGCTGGTAGGGCCACCCGCGGCGTAAATAGCATTGATTGACGTGGAGAGCGAACTGATGTCATAAGCACCGGGCCGCTGCACGTCGCCCACCACGTACACCCGCACCGTGCGCAGCCGCCCAATGGTCACATCCACCTGCGCATTGTGGTATTGCTGCTTGAGCGCGCTTTCAATATTGGACCGGGCCTGCTGCAGAGTAAGCCCGGCCACGACCAGAGAACCCGCTTCCGGCAGTGCGATCTTCCCCTCGCGGTCAATGACCCGGGTAAAGTTCTGCGAGATACCTCCCCAAAGATTGATGGTGAGGCCGTCGCCGGTCCCCAGCACATAGTCCGGACCGATCGGAAGATCCAGCGGCATGGTGCGGTTTCCCATTCCACCGTGTGTCATATCATCGCGGTTAACGAAGACCTCGGAACCAAAACGCCTGAGCTTCTGGCTATCCGGTGGCACCTGCGTGTAAAGATCACGCAGCGAGCGCAGATTGTATGGTGCCGGCAGGTGCAGTGTTTCGGGTTCGTCCGTGATGCTCCGCTGCTTATTGTCGGGTGTCCTCACCGTGCGCTGTGTAGGGTTATTCAGTCTGGCGGTGCGTGCGGCCGAGCCGTCTTCGCCCAGCAGAGATGATTGGCCGCTGGCAGAAGCCAATCCGCTTTGAGAACGGTCTCCGCCCGAGAGACTCAGCCCATCAAGCGGCGCCCCTGACGAGAGTGCTGAAGAGGACGATGCAAACGGCGATGCCTCGTTGTCTTCGTCGGAGGCGGAGCTCGAGAGCAGGCGATCCATATCAGCCGCTGAAACATAACCCCGGGCGCGCAGCCACAACGTAATGCTGGCCCGCAGGTTGGCGTTGGTCGAGATCTGGCTGAGGAGCGTCTCGTCGGTGATCGAGTCGGCTTGTGTCGGGATACCTTGCTGCGTAAGCTGGTCGGCCACCAGGGACTTTAGCTCTACCACCAGCTCAGGTCTCTGCTGCAGAATCGAAATGATCTGCGCCGCTGTCAACGAACTGCGTTGGTTGATTTGCGAACCAGCCGAGCTGTTCGCGTCAGCATCTGGAGAAGTTGTGTCTGTGGTGGCGGACCCCGGGGCGGACAACGGGGCAGACCCCGGAGTCATAACCTGTTGTGCATAACCAGAGGCGCATAACGCAAGTAAGGCAGCAACCCAAAATGAGAGCTGTGTAAGGCGAGTCGTGAGTCGTATGTTCATAGCCATCGTTCAATCAACAATCAAATCGGTCTTGTAATCCGGCAAGACCGCGAGCCGGCGTTTCCAGCGAAAAGCCTCGACCATGTAGTGCAGCCCTTCGAACACATGGAAACGTAGCCGAAAAATAATGAAACTTATC
>JBARKD010000908.1:0-3310 GCA_049800615.1 Acidobacteriaceae bacterium
GCTGGGCCGCGGGCGCTGCGGACGGCGCGGCATTCGCAGCCGCCGGCTGGCCGGCTGCCGGCGCAGGCGTTTTAGCCATCTCGGTCGCTTCAGTCTTCGTCTTTCCCCGGAATCGCACACGCTGGAACTTCTTTTTCTTCTTCTCCACCGGGGGAGTGTAGGCACTGTACGTCAAGCGCATTTCGTTCCCGCTGGCGCCGCTATCGACCATGCCCGGCTTAATATCAATCGCGGCCTCTTCCCGAAGCTGGGTGAGGTATTCCCTCAGCTTCGGCTGCATACGCTCCATAAAGATGGCCTCTTCCACCTGCGGTTCAACCTGCTTGAAGCTGGCATCGCCGCCCGCATTATGCTGCGACACCTGAAGAATAATGAACCCCTGCTTGGTCCGGATTGGCTGCGTATGCTGGCCGGTATTTAGAGCAAAGGCCTTGTCTTCGATTTCCTTGGCAAGCTGTCCGCGATGAAAGTCACCCAGCACCACCAGCTTGGGATCGGTGGGATCGGTGGGCTCCGTCTTCGCCAGATCTTCGAACTTTGCCCCGGAAGCTAGTTTTGCCGCGATGGCATCCGCTTTCGCCTGGGCGGCCGCCACATCCGGCGCGTCCGCTTGTTCACTGGCCGCTTTGGCCGGAGTAGGAATCAGAATCTCGTTGAGCGTTACGGATTCCGGCTGGGCAAACTCACTCTCGTGCGCCTTGAAGTATTGCTGCACCTCCGCCGGCGTCATGCTGATGCGCCGGCCAACCTCATCCCGGACTACCTGCCGGGTGATGATGCCATTGCGGATATTCGCCTTGAAGTCTTCATACGAGACTCCCTGTTGTTGCGCCGCCTTCTCCAGATCCTCCATCGAGTCGAGATGGTTTTGTTTGCGGATGTTGTCCAGCTCTTTGATCAACTCGGTTTCGCCTGTGATGCCCAGTTCCTTGCCTTTGGAGAGCAGCAGTTGTTGATCGATCAGATCGCGCAACAAATCGGCTTTCTTCTGCTGTACCTGGGCGGCGGGAACCCCCTGTTGCTTGGCCTCTGCGTCCAGTTGGTCCGCGGCCCGATTGTAGTCGGACTGGGTAACGATCTGGTCATTAATCCGAGCGACAATCTCCTCCACCACCCGGCCCTGGGGTGGCGCCGGCAGACCGGCATTGTCCGGTACTTTCGGGTTATCAGGCTCGGCTACGGCGCAGACGGTGCTCACACTCGCGCCCAAAAGCAAAATCACCAGGGATTGCCGGAACTGAGAAAACATCATGATTGGACATCTCGACTAGTTGGTAAGTGGTAGGGGGTGGCCCTTCCGTGGTAGTTTCCTTCGGAACCGCGGCAAAGCGCCGAAAACGGCCGGTTTTCCTGCTCTTCCCGCCGCCTGAGTACGTATCAGTTCAGCTTACGTCCAATGGTATACTTCGAGCAAGAACACCCCGGGCCGTTTCCCCGCGCCTCCGGACCCAGAGGATTACCGCACCATGGCCTCCCGTACACGACGGTTTTTGTTTTCTATTCTGCTGTTCTTTGCGGTATGTGGTTTTCTCGGCACGGTGGTGAGCCAGCGGCTGGGCGCGCAGTCCAGTTCCGACGAGTCTGCCCTCCGGGATGATCTTCGTTCCTTCACCAATGTCTACGACTTGGTGGAACAGAATTATGCCGAGCCGCTGACAGGGGAAAAGGCCGAAAAGGCGGTCTACGACGGCGCCATTCCCGGCATGCTGCGGGTGCTTGACCCTCACTCCAGCTTCTACGATCCCAAAGCCTACGCCAAGATGCGCGAAGACCAGCATGGGAAGTATTACGGCGTGGGCATGCTGATTCAGCCGCAAAGCAACAAAATTGTCGTGGTAAGCCCGTTTGAAGGGACGCCTTCCTTTAAGGCCGGGATACGCCCGGGCGACGTAATCGTCGCGGTGGATGGCAAGTCCACCGACAATATGAACTCGGAAGACGTGGCCAATGTTCTCAAGGGCCCCAAAGGCACTCATGTGCAGATTACGATCGCACGCGAGGGCTCGGACAAACCCTTGGTCTTCGACCTGATCCGCGATGAGATTCCGCACAACAGCATAGATCTCAGTTACTTGATCAAGCCAAACGTGGGCTACGTGCACATCACCAATTTCCAGGAGACGACGGGCCGTGAGCTTTCCGACTCGCTCGATCACTTCGGCAATGTCGATGGCCTGATCCTCGATCTGCGCGGAAACCCGGGAGGGTTATTGAGCGAGGCTGTAGCCGTCTGCGATAAGTTCCTGGAAAAGGGTCAAGTGATCGTTTCCCAGCGTGGCCGGGCATTTCCCGAGCAGACGTACCGCGCGACCCATGGCAACGGGGGCCACGAATATCCAATTGTCGTACTCGTGAACCACGGCACGGCGTCAGCCGCGGAAATTGTTTCCGGTGCGCTCCAGGATCATGACAGGGCCATCATTGCCGGCGAGACAACGTTCGGCAAGGGTCTGGTACAAACCGTTTATCCCTTGTCGGAAAACACCGGCCTGGCGTTGACCACGTATCACTACTACACGCCGAGCGGCCGCCTGATTCAGCGCAATTACAACGGCGTTTCGCTCTACGACTACTACTACAACCACGACCAGCCGCAGGACGCCAAGAGCCGCGAGGTCAAAGCCACCGACTCCGGACGCACCGTATTTGGCGGGGGAGGCATTACGCCTGACGATAAAATCGATACCCCCAAATCCGTGCCGGTGCAGGACGTGCTGTTGGAGCACTACGCTTTCTTCAATTTCGCCAAGCACTACATGTCGAATCGGACGGTAGCCAAGGATTTCCAGGTGGACGACGCGGTGATGAGCGATTTCAAGCAATTCCTCACCGCCCAGCAAATCCCCTACAGCGATGCGGAATTGACCCCGGTGATGGATTGGGTCAAGGCGAATATCAAGGCAGAGATCTTCACCACTCAGTTCGGCCAGGAAGAGGGCTTGAAGGTGCGCGCCAACTGGGACCCGATGATCAACAAGGCCCTTGACTACCTGCCTCAGGCGAAAGCGCTCGAGAATGCCGCCAAGCACGCTGAAACACAGCGAGCCAGTGTGAGAATCAATCAGTAAGTAAAGAGAATTGTTACCAGGGCAAAGATTGGGTACCCGGATGGGTACCCAATCTTTTTTGCTGGCTTTCAGCGACTTGAACAGTCCCCTTCCCTGCGACTTTTTGGCGTGAAGGGGCGGGGCTAAAGCCCCGCCCCTTCAACTTCACCTCGATCCGTCTCTTTCATGGAAAAACAGCTTTCGCCTACCCCACAAAATTGTCGTCCCGACCGAAGCGTAGCGAAGTGGAGGGACCTGCAGTT
>JBARKD010000909.1:0-9689 GCA_049800615.1 Acidobacteriaceae bacterium
GCCCGACTTCAGTCGGGCCGTAAATGATTCAGAATACGTCGGGCTTTAGCCCCTGCTTCACGTCTTTCTTGCTCGATCCCGATTTTTTCCGCAGCCTGTTTAGCCCCTGGTCCTTCAGCCTCAGGGGCTAAAGCCCGCGCCTGTCTTGAATTTCTTGGCGGCCCGACTAAAGTCGTGCCCTGATACAAAGCCGCCACAAAAGTCACAGGCTCTCGGTATGACGGGGAGTGGGTGGCGCTTGTATGGGGCTTCCGAGTCAGACCGCGGTCAACCCGCCGTCACAGGTGTACACACCGCCCGTGCAATAAGCAGAATCCTCCGACGCCAGAAACAGGGCGATGCCTTCTATGTCGCAGGGCCTTCCCAGCCGCCCCATCGGCACCGCTTCCCGGTATGCTTCACGACCTCCGTCGTTTCCTAATACGTATTTGTTCATCGGCGTATCCATGGTTCCTGGGATCACCACATTTACCCGGATTCCATCGCGTGCATAAGCAGCTGCCATGACTCGCGTCAGCCCGAAGATGCCCGCCTTGCTGGTGCTGTACGCCGTAAGGTTAGGCGCGCATCCCACCATTCCCGTCGGCGAGCCAAGGTTGATGATCGATCCACCCCCCTGCTTGAGCATGAAGGGAACAACATGCTTTGAGCACAGGAACGTTCCCCGAAGGTTCACGCCCATGACCTGGTCCCAAACCTCAAGGCTCAGTTCGTGGGCGCGCATATCGTGGTCGTGGAAGAGAACAGCCGCGTTGTTATGGAGCACGTCGATCCGTCCGAACTCAGCGATCGCGGTTGCCAGCAGGGACGTTACCTGGTCCTCTTGCGATATGTCGGCGGGAACGAAGATCGCCCGTCCTCCTGCTTTGCGGATGTGCTCGACAGCATCCGCTCCTGCGATTGCGTCGATGTCTGCGCCCACCACCATCGCCCCTTCCTTGGCGAAGCGGCCAGCTACGGCGCGTCCTAATCCAAAAGCAGATCCGGTAACGACTGCTACTTTCCCCAAGAGTCTCATCGGTCGTGTGCCAGAAAGCAGAGTATGCGAGATCGAGGCTTGGCGTCTCTGATAATTAGACGAACTTTTTGTTGCAGCAGCATGATGCCCTCGGCGCTGTCGGGAACCGTCCCGCGCCCGTATTGGTTACAGGCCGTGGCCTGTTTTCGTGGCCCACGGCCCGGCGTTGACTCGTCCTCGGCAGCGCGGGTAACCGGGGTTTTACAAGATTCATTCGTAGCTTTCTTATAGCCAGGTTCTCGACTTCGTAGGACTATGGATGCACTCGAATCCCAGTCGGAGAATTCCTACGAAACTCAAAGATCGAGTTGCGCTGGTGACAGGCGGAGCCTCCGGTATCGCCCGTGCAACCGCGCAGCGCTTTGCCCGTGAAGGCGCCAGCGTGATGGTCGCCGACGGAAGCCTCCCCGGCAGCCGGGAAACAGTGCAGCAAATTCAAGACCAGGGCGGCCACGCCAGCTTTACCCAGGTGGACGTTTCTCAAGCCGGCCAGGTTAACCGCATGGTCGAGGAGACTCTCGAAGAGTACGGACATCTCGATATTCTCTTCAACGGCGCCGGCATCCTCTTCTACGGTACGGTGCTCGATACCGGGGAAGAGGCATGGAACCGGATGCTTTCCATCAACCTGAACGGAACCTATCTTTGTTGCCGGGCAGTGATTCCCCACATGGTCCGGCAGGGCCGTGGATCGATCATCAACATTTCCTCGACTGTGGGCGCACATGACGCTTGCGCCCAAGCCGTCGCCTACGTGACTTCCAAGGCCGGGGTTAGCATGATGAGCCGGGCGATGGCCATTGATCACGCCAGGCAAGGCGTCCGTATCAATGTAATTTGCCCCGGCCCCACCGATACTCCGATGTTGCGCCAGGCTATGACCTCCGAACAACTGCAGGCTTTCGCCCAAACCTTCCCCATGGGCAGGCTCGCGCAGCCCGACGAGATCGCCAGCGCCGCCGCCTTCCTCGCCTCCGATGACGCCTCATTTGTCACCGGGGCGGTGTTATTTGTCGATGGTGGCCAGACGGCCGAGGTCTGACAAGTGAATCTGCCCGCCGCCGAGCCCGCCGCCACTGTACCCGTTCAGCGGTTGCGCCGCGTTCTGACCCCGTGGGACTTGATCTTTTATGGAATCGTGGCCGTCACCCCGAGTGCTCCGGCGACGGTGTACGGACTTGCGGAACTAAAGTCGGGCGGATACGTGGTAGTTACGATTCTTGCCGCCATGGTGGCCATGGTCCTCACCGCCATCAGCTACGGCCGCATGGCCGCCCTCTATCCTTCGGCAGGCTCGGCCTATGCCTACGTCAGCCGCGGCATGCACCCTTATCTCGGATTTGTCGCCGGATGGGCCATGCTGCTCGACTACATCCTCAATCCGCTCTTCTGCGTCCTGTATGGAACGCTCTCCCTCCAGCGCGCATTTCCGGTCATGCCCTTTCCCATCGGAGCGCTCCTCTTTGCCGGAGGAATCACGTTGCTGAATCTGCGCGGAATCCGATCCACCGCCCGCGCCAACCAGGCCCTGCTGGTTTTCATGGGGGTCGTGCTCTTCAGCTTTATCGTCCTCGCGGTCAAATACATTGCTGCCCGCCACGGCGTTCTCGGCTTGTTTTCCATCCAGCCGTTCTATCGCCCAGGTACCTTTCACCTGCGTGCTGTCGCTTCGGCAACATCGTTTGCCGCTCTCACCTACCTGGGCTTCGATGCGGTCACGACCATGGCGGAAGATGTAATAAACCCTCGCAAAACTGTCATGCTGGCGGCTGTTTCCGTATGCCTCTTTACCGGCCTCTTCGGCGGCCTGATGGTTTATCTCGGCCATCTCGCCTGGCCCGACTACAAAACTTTCACTAATGTCGATACCGCGTTCATCGACGTCACCGGCCGAGTCGGCGGCCAGGTCCTGCTCAGCGCCACCGCCATTTTATTGGTCGTCGCCAATATCGGCGCCGGCATCACCACCCAGGTGGGAGCAGCACGGCTTCTCTATGGCATGGGACGGGAGAACGTAATTCCCGCGCGCTGGTTTACTCGCCTTCACGGCACGCGGAACACTCCCGACTTCAACATCATTCTGCTCGGCTTGCTTGCCTTTATCGGATCCCAGCTCATCAGCTATGAATTGGCCGCGGAGCTGCTGAACTTTGGCGCCTTCCTGGGCTTCATGGGGGTGAACCTGGCGGTGATCTGGGATTTCTGGGTGCGCAGGACTGGCGCGCGCAAAAGAAACTTTTTCTTCGACGTCATCCTCCCGTTTCTCGGCTTTCTCTTTTGCTCCGTCATTTGGTTGGGGTTGGGAGCTCCGGCGAAAGTCGCCGGCGGTGTTTGGCTCTTGGTTGGCTTCTTCGTGATCGCCAGGCAAACCGGCTGGTTCCGGCGCCCGGTCGTCCTGTCCGATCCCTCGACTTACGAATAAAAAGGTCTGTGTCGTATGGCAATGAAAAAATTCATCAACGACCCGCAAAACCTGGTTCCGGAACTCCTCGAGGGGATGGCCCTCGCCTTTCCCCAGAAGGTGCGCTTGAGCGGCCGCAACATTCTGGCCCGCGCTATCGCGAAAGAGTCCGGAAAGGTGCGGCTCGTTACATTAGGCGGAAGCGGGCACGAGCCCGGCCTGAGTGGGTTTGTCGGAAAAGGGATGCTCGACTTCAGCGTCGCCGGTGACATCTTCGCCGCGCCTGGCGCGCCTCGCTGTTTGCAGGCTATCCGCAGCGCATGCGCGGATGGCAATAGCGCCCTGCTGATCGTCTTGAATCACGCCGGAGATGTTCTGGCAGGCAATCTCGCCATGGAGATGGCTATGAAAGAAGGTTTGCAGGTAAAGATGGTGCTTACCCACGAGGATATTGCCGGCGGTCCGAACCTTGAAGATCGCCGCGGGCTGGTTGGATTCTTCCCCGTGTACAAGGTTGCCGGAGCCGCTGCAGAGCGTGGCGCGGGGCTCGACGCGTGCCTGGAAATTGCCGCGCGCATGGAGCGCAATATGCGCAGCCTGGCAGTTGCCGTTAATACCGCAACCCATCCCTCAACCGGGCAGGCCATCTTCGAGCTTGGCGACAACGAAATGGAAATCGGCATGGGACAGCATGGCGAAGCAGGAACCGGACGAATGCCGCTGAAGTCAGCGGACGAAACCACCGCGATCATGCTCGAAATGCTCCTCCAGGACCTGGCAGTTAAAAACGGCGAAGAGCTTCTGCTCCTGGTCAACGGCGCCGGCGCCACCACGTTGATGGAGCTGTTGATTGTCTTTCGCCGCGCCGCCCAAATCCTGGCGGAGAAAAAGATCAGGCTGGTTCGCAGCGCTGTCGGGGAATTCATCACCACCCAGGAACAGGCCGGTTTCCAGATGCTGATCGCGCGCATGGATCCGGAACTGATCGAGTTGTGGGATGAGCCCGCGGACGCGCCTTTTTATGTGACGCAATGACGGTTTCAATTGCCAGGGAGGAATTGCGAAATATGTTTATCTGCGCCGCCGCCTCTTTGCGAAGAGAACATCGCCGGCTGACGGAACTGGACTCCTTCGGCGGCGATGGAGACCACGGCACCACCATGCTTCGAGCTGCGGAGCAGATGGAAGCGTGGCCGGAGAATGCGGCTGCGGAAACGCTCCCCGCGCTCCTGAGAGCTGCCGGTTGGCGAGTGCTCGGTGTCGATGGCGGCGCTTCCAGCAGCCTGCTGGGCACATTCTTCCTGGGCATGGGAGATGTGGAAGTGCCGGGAGACTCTATGAGCTCCACGGAATTTGCCCAATCCTTACAGGCTGGCCTGCGTGCCGTTTGCAGGCAAACCAAGGCTCAGCCCGGAGATAAGACGATGATGGATGCCCTGGAACCCGCTGTGGCGGCTGCGAGTGCCGCAGCCCAGGACGGCGAAAGCATATCCGGGATGTTGCAAGCGACAGCAGCGGCCGCGCAAGCGGGGGCAGAGTCTACCAGGCATTTGATCGCACGCTTTGGACGGGCCAGAAGTTTGGGAGAGCGGACTCGAGGTCACCCCGATGCGGGCGCGACCTCGATCGCTCTTATTTTCGCAGGGTTTCTGGAAGGAGTCAGCGATGGCGGATCTTGACAGTCTTGAGGGCGGAAAAAACTATTATCTCGACACGCCCCCGCAGAGCCTCCCCAGCCGGATTAAGGGCAGCAATTCCCTCGATTGGGGCATGAAAAATCGCCTGGCGCGTGTCTTTGATCCCGGCGATTCCAGAACCGTGATGCTGGCAATCGATCACGGTTACTTTCAGGGCCCGACCACTGGTCTCGAACGTATCGACATCACGATTGTGCCTTTGATCGCCTATGCGGATGCCCTCATGGTGACTCGAGGCGCCTTGCGCAGCTCAATTCCCGCGGAGATTTCCCGCCCCGTCGTACTGCGGTCGAGCGGCGGGCAAAGCATCCTCAAAGAGCTGTCGAACGAATTGGTGGCCGTCGATATCGATGATGCCATTCGCCTGAACGCCTCCGCGCTGGCCGTTCAGGTCTACATCGGCGGTGTGCATGAGCATCAATCCATCGGCAATCTATGCAAAGTGGTCGACGCCGGCAATCGCTACGGTATCCCTACCATGGCCGTCACCGGCGTGGGCAAAGAGCTGGTGCGCGATGCCAGGTATTTGGGCCTCGCCACGCGGATCTGCGCGGAAATGGGAGCGCATTTCGTGAAAACCTACTACTGCGAGAAGGGCTTCGCCCTCGTTGCCGCGGCGTGTCCGGTCCCTCTCGTGATCGCCGGAGGCAAAAAATTGCCCGAATTGGACGCCCTCAGGATGGCATACCAGGCTGTTAACGAAGGCGCGGCCGGGGTCGATATGGGCAGGAACATCTTCCAGAGCGACGCTCCTGAGGCGATGATTCAGGCAGTTCGTGCCGTCGTCCACGCCGACGAAACCCCGGAAAAAGCCTATGACCTGTATCTCAGCCACAAATCCGTACCAGCAGGCAGGTAATTGATGATCAGCAAAGATCGTGTTCTGGTAGTTTGTGTCGCTGAATTTCGCGCCTTGGAAGGCAAGACCGGCGCTCTTATCGAAGCGCTCCATGTCTTGATGGAACCCACCCACAAGGAGCCCGGTTGCCTGCGCTACGAACTCAACCAGCGCGTGGACGACGACCGCTGGATTACCTTTATCGAAAAATGGAAGGACCAGAAATCCTTCGACGAACATTGCCGGATGCCGTACATTACGGATTACTTTGACAACGTACGGCCTGGATTAGTGGAAGACTTTGCCGTGAAGCTGTACCAGGAGATTCTTCCTTAATCCGATCACTTCCAGGGATCGAACGACGGGTCAGGTAGTCGCCTTGCATGTAGTTACATTCCGCACTCTATGGAGTCCGTCATGGCGAGGTCCAAAGAAACTTCCGCACCGAAAAATGAGATCGAGCTTAGAACCGGCCGCGTGCATGTGCCCAAGCGCTCTTGCCGCGACCACTTCAGTGTCATCGAACCGCAAATCAATGCTGAGGGAGTTCATGTTTGGCCGTTCGATGTGTCCTGTCCGGTAGACGTCGTGTTTATGACCGAAGATGGGCGCCACAATGTGAGGATGAATCGCCATCGATACTTCGAGATTCTTTATCTGTGTGCGGGAGACGCCAACTGCCATATCCAGGACCGGCTGATCTCCTTTAATGAAGGGGATCTGGCCATTGTCGGCAGCACCCTCTATCACCGGCTCGAGTGCCAGTCTTCGTCGCCTCTGACCATCGCTGCGCTCTTCTTCGAGCCCGATTTCATTCGCTGTGAGGGGGGTAGCGACAGCGCTGAATATCTCACGCCCTTCTTACTCCAGGATTCAGAGTTCCCCCACGTAGTGCCGGCGGAGACGGGTATCCCCAGCCAGGTACTCGAGTTAATGCTTCGCATTCGTTCCGAATTGCCACCCATGTCCCCCCGCGGCCGGTTGGCGGTCAAGACCTACCTGAAAATGATCCTGATGCTGCTCGTGAACCGGTACTCTTCCTACGCCGGCACCGTCGAAACCTTCCAGCGGCAGCAGCGCGACCTCGACCGCTTGCTGCCTCTCTTTCGCTATCTGGGGGAGAACTGCGGGGCCGCCATCCAGGTAAAGGAAGCCTCCCGTATTTGCGGCATGAGCGAGTCTCACTTCATGAGCTTCTTCAAGCGCGTCACCGGCCTGTCTTTTATGAAGTATCTCAACCACTACCGCGTGGAGCGTTCGCAGGTGATGCTGGTCAACACCGATGAGCCGATGGCCACCATCAGCCAGGAGATGGGCTTCTGCGATCAGAGCTACTTCGGCACGGTATTCCGCAGGTTGGTGGGAATGACGCCGGCCGCCTATCGCAGGCGCTTCCGCACCAGGACTGGCTCGGGAAGGGCGCAGATAGGAGCCACGCCTCCGGTTTGGCCGGCTTCGCTGGCCGAAACACACCGACCCGCCGCCACGAAAGTCAATCGTCAGTTCGCTGTCCCTGCTTAGCAAGCCGGCCATCAATCAAACCTGGTTTTCGTATTCGTCGGCTGGAAACGATGCAGTTCCCCGGCAACAGAATTGTCGTCTCGACCGGAGCGAACCCGGATTTCCTGTCACGCTGCATTGGACACGTCCACGTATGCGCCTTTCCTTTAAAGAAAGGCGCATGAAGCTCGCCAGCGCCACTAACCTCAACAGGAAATCCGGGGTAGCGCAGTGGAGAGATCTGCAGTTATCTTTCCTGCCCACCAAACCTAACCCAAACGAAGCTTTGCCGTTTCCGGCTGGAAAACGAAGCGGCTTCCTGGAAACAATCCGCGCCTTCCGCCCCCCGTTCGCCCTTCCCGCCTTCCTCGTTCGCCACCCGGCTCTGCAATAGGCTTGCAAGAAAGAATCGTGGTTTTTCACTATACCCTTCATGCACGTCGGCTCAACATTAACAGCATCTCCCTCGTCCGGCTGATCTACACCATCATCGTTTACGCTTTCAGCGGTTGTTTTTTGCCTGGCTGTCGCGACACATAAGACCGGATCGGGAAAACACCGGGTTCAATTTATGGAGGGTGACACTGTGGCTCAGCAATCGCGCTTCTTCAGCATTCGCCGTCTAAGTCTCTTTGCCCTGTTTGCGTTCTGTGTGGCGTTGCTTGGGCCCGAGCCGTCGCGGGCCCAGGTCCAGACGGGCGTCAACGGCACGGTCACCGATCTGAGCGGCGCCGTCGTCGCCGGCGCGCGCGTGACCGCTACCAACAATGCCACCGGAGTACCAGCATCAGGGGTGAGCTCCTCTGCCGGCACCTTCAGCATCATCGGGCTAAGTCCGGGAGAGTATTCCCTCCTGGTGGAAGCAACCGGATTCAAGACCGTCAAGTCAGGGATAACCATCGAAGTTGCGAAGTTGTCATCGACCAGCTTCCAAATGTCGCCCGGCGCCACCTCGGAAACCGTGGAGGTAAAATCGGCGGATATTACCTTGAACACCTCCTCGCCGGGCATAGGCACAACCATTGAGCCCGCGTTGGTGAATAGCGCTCCCATTGAAATCAACGGCTTGGCAAGGCAGATCGATTCCTTCATGTACCTGGCGCCCGGCGTGCAGGGAAACGCTACCTCCCATGTCATCGATGGCGGCGTCACCTTTGAAAATGATGTTCAATTCAATGGCGTTCCCGTTGCCTTTGTCCAGTTCGAAGGGAATCAGACTTACATCAATCCGCCCTATGAAGCAGTCAGCGAGTTTCGCGTCGACAGCTCGACCTTTGATCCGCAATTCGGGATAGGGCAGGGCGCGGTTACTTTCAATATGGCCTCCGGCACCAACAATCTTCACGGAGATGTGTTCGAGATTCTGCGCAATCAATTATTCGACTCCGACGGCTTTTTCCCCACGCACTTCAGCGCCGATGGAAAACCGGCGCCTCCTATCGACCAGCAGAACAACTACGGATTTACCCTGGGTGGTCCCGTAATTATTCCCAAACTCTACAACGGCAAGAACCGCACTTTCTTCCATTTCAGTTGGGACCGCTTCAAGCAGAATCAGGCTCAGACCAGCATCGGAACAGTGCCTACGCAGGCGATGAAGAGCGGGGACTTCAGCAGTTTCGTAGATGCGTCGGGCAATCAGATACCCATCTACGACCCCCAGACAGGCCAGCCGTTCCCTGGTAACATCATCCCTCAATCGCGCTTCAGCCCTCTCGCCGTTTCCGTTTTGCCTAGCATTCCCAATCCGGATCGCACCGGTATCGTATCCGGCTTGCAAAGTAATAAGTCTCCGGCCATTTCTTCGGTTCCGATTAGGCAGACTTTGTGGGCGTATACCGTTGACGAGAATTTGACCTCGTCTCAAAGCATCCATTGGAGCCAGTGGCGTGATTCGTTCAGTTCGCCCATCTTCACCCCACAAAGTAACGGCGGTAATGGCGCTACCATCGTGCCCGCCAACAACCCCTTGCAAAATGGGATTAACAACACCCAGCTCGGTTCAGGATTCCTGCTCAACTATGTCAAGACGATCAATCCCAACCTCGTGGTCACAGCCGGAGCGGATGGGATCGGCAATATCATCGGCCAACACAATGCGAATTCGAACGCTAGTTTCGGAGCTGTAGCCGGCAGCAACTATTTCCCACTCGTCAACTTCGATGGACAAAATGCGCCAACTGCGTGGGGAGTCAACGGCGGCGCCTACCTTGAATGTTGTGCCGGCGGTCTGAC
>JBARKD010000910.1:0-11203 GCA_049800615.1 Acidobacteriaceae bacterium
GGATCCATCTATAACTTGTCTTCCAGCCCTGGCACCGTGATTCGCGATAACTATATTTTTGACATCGGCGACCGCATTGGCCTGTATGTGGATGAGGGCAGCAAGCACATTCGCCTGGTGAACAACGTGGTCGAGACGCAAGGCTTTTGGCTGTTTGCCAACACCGTGGGCAAGTTGTATGCGTTACGCATCACTTCGGACAATCGTGCGATTGGCAACTGGCATAACTCGGACAAAGTGGCGCAGCGCTGGACAGCAGCGAGCGATTGCCTGATCCTGGACGATCACCTGGTTGCCGATAAGGATTGGCCGCGCGCCGCGCAAAAAGTGATAGCCGATTCGGGCATCAAGCCATAAGCGCTGACCGGGCATCAAGCCGTAAGCGCTGACCGGGCATTGAGCCGTAAGCGCTGACCGCGCAACGATCGTGTTTGACACTTGAGCCAGGGCCACCTCTTCCCGGAGATCATAGATCTCAGACATAGAAGGCTGGGCCGGAAACGTGATGGGCCGGATGTTTTAAACACTCCTCGACATTTAAGTCCACACCTAGCCCCGGTGCATCGCTCAAAATGAGATGACCGCTTTCGACGCAAAGAGGAGCGCTCAGAATACTATCGCGCCAGGGTGCATCTTTCCACCAAAACTCCAGGCGATGAAAGTTCGGAGTTGCCGTCATCGCGTGAGCCGCTGCAAGCGTCGAAATCGGCCCGTTTGGATTATGCGGCGAGACGGGTACATAGTAGGTTTCCGCAGCGGCCGCTATTTTTATCATTTCCGAGATGCCCCCTGTGCGCGTCACGTCGGGCAAGAGGTAATCGGCCAGCCCTCCCTCAAGAATGGGGCGGAATCCCTGTCGAGTGTACAGCCTTTCTCCAACAGCGATAGGTACCGGAAGCCGCGAACGAATGGCTCGCAATGCATCCGTGTTCTCCGGCGGTACGGGCTCCTCATACCACATCAACCGGTATTGGGCGAGCGACTGCGCCAGTCGAACCGTGGTCACCGCGTTGAAGCGCGCATGTGTATCTACGGCGATATCCATTGCCTCCGGAAGCGATTCGCGCATCCGGGCAATGATGTTGATCCCGCGACGTTCTTCAGCTGCGGAAATCTCGCGTCCGTCCGGGTCGGCGTCGGAGTTATAAACGTTGCGAAAAGGATCGCACTTCATGCCTGTGAAGCCGGAGCGCGCCACGAGTTCCGCCGCTCGCGCATAGGCATCGGGGTCAAGATCCGAACCTAAAAACCAGCCGTTGGCATAGAGCAAAAGCTTGTCGCGATATCTACCGCCCAGGAGATTGTAAATCGGAGTGCCTAGCGATTTCGCCTTGAGATCCCACAAAGCAATATCGATGCCGCTGAGGGCACTAACCACCACGCCCGCTATGCCTACGTAGTTGAAGTGTTTGTAAAGCTTATTCCAGATCGCGTCGATGCGGTTCGGATCCTCGCCGATCAGCAGCGGCTTCATCTGTTCGAGCGCCGATACGACCATCCAGCCTCCCGGCCAGTTCGTTGCTTCTCCCACCCCCTTCAGACCGGAATCCGTTATGACTTCGAGGAGAATCCAGTTATAGATAGATCCTGCCACCGGATAAACCTTCAGGTCAGCAATTTTCACGATGATCTCCTTAACGGTTGACGACGACCCGCTCTGTGCCTTCCTACATTCTTTGCACGGCAATGAGCGCGGATTGGAGGGGTTGTAGTTCGATCTCCACTTCGTCGAGGTCACCGCCGGCCGCCACCACTGCGCTCTTCCCATTGAGCGGTAAGCCGTTGAAGATGTCCTTAATCTGATACTGAGCGGTCGATTTCCAATCGAATGCCGGCCCTTTGAGCTGGACTCGCACCTTCACGGCCTGCTTGGAGAAATTCGTCATCGGAAAAACCCAATTTAACTGCCGCTTCCATCCCACGGCGAAGACAGAATCGGAGGAGACCTCAGGCAACAGGTAATAGCACTGCCCGTCTGCGATTTCTGCCGTCGAAGTTCGAAGCATCAGGACCCTCTTCACAAAGCCTTCGTTGCCTTGCTCCGCAGTTGGATACTGCATCAAACCACCGTCCAGCATTGCCATCGTAAAGAACAGAGCCCGATAGCCCTCGGGACCAAACTGTTCCCGCCGGAACTTCACTCCGGGAGCAGGCCACCAAAAGGAGTCGTGTGAGTCCACTTGATGAATGGTCTTGGCGCCTGCCGGGTTCGCGTTTCTCAGGTCCTCGAACCAAACCCTCGCGGTATGCGCGTTTATGCTCTCGCGCCCAGCCGCCGAATTGAAGAATACGCTGGTGTCGGCCCCCGGAGCGTGATGCCAGGACAGAAGCTCCGGGTAGAGCCAGAGTTCGCCGTAGGCATAGTTAACATCAAACATGCGGCGATACATCGGCGCCGAGGGCTCGGTGTAGAGCATAATATCCGGGTTCAACTTGTGAAGCTCGATTCTCGCCCTGTCGAACAAACGGATGGACCCGGTTTCCGCATAGCTGGGCCTATATGGGGTTTTGGGATCCCAGTTAGGAAAGTCGTTCCAATCAGGCGCATCCACTCGAAATCCATCCACTTTCAGTTGCCCGACATAGAACTTCATGGCGTCGATGATGTAGCTCTGCAGTTCAGAATTCTCGAGATCAAAGGCCCATGTATAGATTGAAGCCGTGCTTCCGTCCTCCAGCTTCATGAACCAGTCTGGGTGTTCGGCACGGAGCGGACTCGCGGGAGGAGATATGTCGAGCCACGCTTTGGAGAAGTTGAGTACATAATCCGGCAGCCAGTCCTTCTGGTAAGCCTCCGAGCCGGAGTTAACAAGATCTGTTGTTTTGCGGGCAACTTCCTTGTCGATCACGCCATGAACAAGCCAGTCGACGATGATGCGCATGCCCCTCTTGTGACACTCTTCCACGAGCCGCTCGAACCCTTTTCCATACTGTCGCGAAGGGTTAAAGTAATCGTCGACTGCATAGCTGGGCGAAGGATGTTGGGGCATCAGTTGCAACGTGTTGAAGCCCAAGCCGTGAATATAATCGAGCTTGTCTATGAGCGATTGAATCGTTGGATAAGGATTGAATGCATACGCGCCCCGGTTGAAGTACGCTGCCCCAATCTGTGTTTCGTAAAGCAGGGCTTTTTCCGTCCATCGCGGCCGATCACGAGGCGTGCTTACGTCAATCTGATCCCACCAGTGCTGAAAGCCGGCCAGCGAGTCGTTCCATTCCCCGCTCAAGAACCACAAGTAATCGCTTCCCCAGGAAATCTCTTTTCCGTTGGTCATGCGATCAGCCAACTCGACCCGATAGCTCGCTTGCAACCCTTCTTTTCCCCGTTCGATCACCATGTGGGGAACTTCGGTCTCGGAATAAGCCCAACAGAGCAGTGCAGTCTTAGCTTGCGGATTGCGTACGGCAAACAGACCCGGGCCCGCCTCGGCTAAAGGCACGACCTGCTCGCCTAACTGCCCCAAAGGAAGCGAAGGGGGCATTGAAGATCCAGGCGTCTCCACTCGATCCTCAGCAGTCATACGAAGAGTGGGCAAAGTTACTGAGATACTGCGCAACTTCACCTCGCCGGGGCCTTCGTATCGCAGATGGAATCGTCTCTCCATCCGGGCAGCCTGACGAAGAATCCGGTAATCAACGGCTAACCACCAATCGCCCTCGCGGCTCTCGACACGAAGCACCGTCGCGTCCCCTGTATCTGAGATGCTCTGAGCAACTCGATGCCAGTTCTTGCCGACCGTCTCAAGATTTGTGAAACCGTCGTCGCCTTTCGGACGTAGTCGAAGCGGGTAACGAGACGGGGTACCTCCAACAAACAAAACAATTGAGTCCCGTTCCGGCTCGGCTTCGGCCAGCATCCGGTGCGACACCGATATCGATTGCAGGGCCCCGGTTTGGTTGGAGACCGCCAAGCTCATGGGAGAGTCTGGAAAGCTCACATTCCCTGCAACGAGCGGCGGCATGAGACAAAAGGCAACACTAAAGGCGAAACCGCAGGCACGGCGGTAGAAATGATGGATCACCGAAAAGACCTCCCAGCGCTTGCCGTTTGAAGCTCCCCGCGCGATCAGGTTGCTTCTATCTTGAAAACTGAGAGTCCACCGCCAGCACTCCCATCCTGCTTGACGGAACAAGAGAAATCAGCCAACTGTGCTTCTGTGCAGGTGGTGGCTCGGGCGCCTGACCAGAGATCGGTGACCAGGTAATTTCCGTGTCCGTCGAGCGGAGTATCTTTCAACGCAATCTTAAGCTTGAGATGCGCGTCCTGATTCCTGTTCCGATTCGCGCAAATTACCAGCGCATTCTGAGGACTCCATCGAATATAGGGAACGGGGACGCCGATATCTGCCTGATAGCCGACGGCTCTCAGATTGGGCTCGTGGCCTCCAGGCCACATACGCAGGGTTTCTGAATAGCGCCTCCGGATCGCGATCATCTTCTTGACGTCGACGAACATGTTTTTGTGTCCATGTTCGCTGAGCTCGCTCCAATCGAGCATGGCGCCATATAACCAGCGGCCCTTTCCTGCGTCTTTGCCGCCATAGAGATCGGGAGATAGGTCAGGTAAGGCGTGAAATGTCGCGTCAAATTCCTCCCCCGAGAAAAAGATCGGGATCATGGGTGAAAATAAGAAGGAATAGCCAAAGATAGAGCGGCTACCCTGCGCCACATAGGGGTTTTTGTCCAGCGGGAACCCCGTCCAGCCGTTGTCATGACAACTCAGTTGAATCGATGATCCCCATGCCAGCGTACCGATGTGCAAGTCTGCCTTGGGTCCAACGACCGGTGGCCCGAAACTCTCGGGAGCCTCTACGTACAATGGCCGGGTCCATCCGCTTCGGAGTTGCCATTCCTCATCCATATCGTTGCGCACTGTAATGTTCGCGATAGGCTTTTGGGAAACGCCATCTAGTGCGATCTTTACATCGGGTAGTCCATCTGGGGTTGGCCGTTCTTCCAGGATTCGCCTGCCGACCTTATCGGATGATAGACCGGCCAAGCGGACACCGAGTTGGCCACCCCCTTTCGTGTTTCCACTTACACGGGTGTCGTCCTGATATTGAATTTCCACCTCATAGTAGCCAGCCCGACCAAATTTGCGGTCGTAAAAACCCGGTAGGTCGTTCAGCAAAATCTCATTGGAATTGCCATTACCGGTATTGCTGATGACGTTCTCGCGTTGGCTGAAATCCGTCACCCCGGGAATGACCGCGTTCAGCTCTTCCCAAATAACAATTGGATGGCCGGCGGCAGCCGCGTTTTGTCGAATACGCTCCCAAAGGTCGGGGCGGTATATATTGACATCCAGGCGATAACCATCCACACCATAAACGGTCACAAAATCGGTATAGATTTTTACCCACCAGTCGTCCAAATCCGTATGGCCGCCGTACCAATCAAAATCTGTCATTCCCCAGCTGCCTCCACGAAACCAGGCCGGGTGCTGCTGAATCATTGGACTGTCGCTCATTAATCCGTGAGTGATCACATCGAGAAACACCTTGATTCCCCTCTGGTGGGCTTCGTCCACAAGTTTCTTGAACTCGTGGGCGGTACCAAGCGTGGGATCGAACTTGTCCGGCTCGATCACCGCATATTGCGTCCAGATATTGTAGAAATGGTGAGGGTCACACAAAGAGTAGCCCGTCAACCAAATCCCGGTTATCCCCAGGTCTTGGAGATAGTCGAACTTCGATTGCAGGCTCGCGAAGGTTCCGCTCTCCGGACCGCGCGGTGAAGTGAATCCCTTGGTCGCGATCTCATAGACGATTAGATCCTTCATCCATTCAGGGGAAGCGGGTTGTACAGCCGTTGCCGGCGAGGTTGCATTAGGAACGTCAAATACCAGTCCGGCTGTGTCTGCGAGCGTCACCAAATGCATGTGCGATCCCAAGGTGAGGAAGGCTCCCCCCTTCAGGAGATCCCGTCGTGAGAAGGGCAAATTTCGTTTTTCCATGTATGACTCTCCTGTCAGCAACAAACCCCCTACACGGGTAGCTTATTTTTCGGCGAATTTCGCGGCGCCTGCCGATCCCATTAAGCTCATCAGCGTACTGTGACGGTCGTCCTCGACGTGCTGGTTGACGATCTCAGACACCCGAGAAGACACTCGATTTGCATCTGCTGTTCTCCCTGCGGAGCGGTACTCCCTGGCAAGCTGGTACAGGATGGCTGTTGAATTCGGTTCGAGTTTCTGCGCGTGCTCGAGGTCCTCAATTGCATCCTGGACGCGCCCTGTCATGCGCTGCAACCTGGCCCTCTGCAAATAACCATAGGCAAACTCGGGGTCAGCTTGAATCCCAGCGTTGACTGCGATGGTAGCTTCCCGATAAAGCGGAGACTCGGCCGTAAAACCCTGCTTAAAGAGAGCATCTACCAAGTAGTAATTGAGTCGCACATCCACCATTCCCTTGTTGATGCCCTGACGAAGGATGTTGGCGGCGGGGTTATCGCGACCCTGGTCCATAAAGCAGATACCTAACGCGACGTAAGTGCTGGATTGATCTGGAGCGAGTGAGACGGCCGTCTTATAATCGCTCTCAGCCGTCTTCAGGTCACCCGAAAGGGTATTGACCACGCCGCGAACCAGAAATAGTTTGTAGTCTTGAGGAATTTGGTCGATTCCTGAAGTCAAAACCTGCGCCGCCGTAGCATAATCCCGAGATTGGACGGCAACCGTGGCCGCATTGAGGTAGTTGTCATCGTCTCGCGGAAATCGCCGCATCCCGTCGCGGAAAATTTCGTAGGCTAAGCGCGCCTCGCCATCGGCATCCTCGGCGGCTCCCAACAGGCTGACGATGTCAGCTCGATCAACTCCCCGATCTCTGAGAGTTCGTAGCAGCTGGATGCAATTGAGATATTGGCCATTCTCATAGTAGGCGAGGGCAAGACCGTAATCGCGCCCAACCGCATCCGCAAAATCCGGCGGTAAGGTCTGAAACATGTGGATCGCCTGCGAGTACGCTTGCGCCTCGCCGAGGAGCCATGCCATCTGAAACTGCTCCTGAGGCTCAAGCTTCGACGGCGCGTTCAGCCTGTCGAGCTGCTCTAGCCCCTGCTTAGAGTTTCCACAGCGGATGAGAGCTGCCGAAGCCATCAGGATGAGGCGGTGATTCGCTGACAGCTGAGTGCCGGCTTTCGTGAAGAACCGTGCCGCGTCTGAATACCGTTTCTTTTCAAAGTAGTATTCTCCCAGAATTGCGGAAATGGGACGGTCCTCAGGAACAGCCTGAATGACAAGCAGCAGCTCCGCCGCCGCTTCCTCCCTGCGCTGCAACTGCCAATCAATAATCCCCAGCTCCCTTCGTGCCACCCAATAACGAGGGTCGATTGCCACAGCTCGGCACAGAGCTGCTGTGGCTTCTTCGGGTTTCCCGATTAATGCAAGGGCGATGCCTTCACCGGTATATCCCTCGGGTGAGTGGGGAGCAATTCGTTCCAGTTCTTTAAATTGTTTCAGCGCTTCCGCGTACCTCTTATCGGTCAAGAACACCATGCCCTGGTGATACAGGTCGTTGTCTCTCGGCGAAATTGCGTTCGCAGGCGCAGTAGGGCTGAGCACAGAGGCGCCGGCTCGACCAGATGCGAGACACGCGCTCGCGACAAGAAGAATCGCTAGCCGATATGAGACCCAAGACAATCCGCGATGGCGCATCCAATGATCTCCGCTGATGGGTGATGGCAGACCAGCCCTGCTCCTCAACATTGAGGGCCAGGGCTTCTCTGTATGTCCCGGACCGACTAAAAGACAAACTTTCCCGCCATCTGTAGCTGTCGCGCAGAGTTAGCGCTCGTAATCTGCATAAAGCTAGATATGCTGACGTTGGCGGACGGGGCGTTCAGGTTTGTGTGATTGAACAGGTTGAAGCTTTCGAAACGAAACTGGAATGCTGTGGATTCGGTCACCTTGATGTTCTTCAACAGCGCGAGATCTATGTCAACGTAACGCGGGCCGCTGTATGCATTGCGCGCTGTGTCACCGAACGTATAGGCTGCGGGAACAGCGAAACATGCCGTGTTGTACCAATGCGCAACACTCTGGTGAAACCCCGCCGGCTTCAGCTGGCATCCAGGTACATAGTCCGCCCTCCCGTCGTGCCCAACGTTTGCCTGATCGAAGGGGACGGTCACACTGAAAGGCAGCCCACTATGAACGGAGGTTATATTGCTAACACTCCATCCGCCAATCAAGGCGTCCAGCCCTCTTCCAGCGTTCCCGCCGAAACGGCTACCTCTGCCGAAAGGCAATTGATAGACCGGGCTAAAGCTAAATAAATTCCTGGCGTCGGAGTCGCAGCGCCCATAGTCCGCAGCGAAGTCGTAGCTGTTTTGCGGCCATGGATCGTAGTCCCCGCCAACGATATTGAGACATTTAGACCACGTATAGGAACCCAGGAACATCAGCCCCTGCGCAAAACGCCTCGTCAGCTGCACCTGCAGTGCATTGTAGTTACCGCTAAAGACATCGTCTTCGGCCTGCCTCACCCCTCCAGAGATGAACGGGAAGGGCTGACCATTGGGAATTGCGTTGGATCCGAGTGTTCCGGGCAGGGGTTGATTGTAAGCGTAAGTTCCCCACAAGCGCCGGCTGAGGGAGCCGACATAGTTCGCCTCCAGGCTTGTGTTGTTATCCAACTCTTGCTGTACCCCAAAATTGTATTGCATTACATACGGGATTCTGGCATTGGGGTTGGCTGCATTGCCAACATTGAGACTCGCACCCGCCTGTAGATCCGCAGCGCTTGGGAGCGCGTCGAACATGACGCTCGGAATGCCGCGGTTCAGGTTAGCTCCCGCTGCGTTCCCCCCAACCGGATAACTGCCTCTCGGATCCTGAACTTCTTTATCGAAGGCGTTGTGATCGTCGAAGATATTAAAGCCAGCCCGTACTACGGTCCTTGGGGTTGCGCTGTACGCAATTCCAAAACGGGGTTGCCACCCATCCCACTGCGGCGCAAAAACCGTCGTTCGCACATTTGGTTTCGGCCACGTTGGCGGGTCAGGGTTGGTCGGGGTTGCCGCCGGTACGTAGCTGAAGTTAAGGAGAAGGCATTGTTCGATGATCGCCTTGACCGCTCCGGGTGTCGTGTAATCCCCATAAGGACACTGGGTATTCCACAGGGAAAACTGGTTGTCCTTGTAATGAGGGGGCGCCTGAAAGTCCCAACGCAACCCAATTTGCACGTTGAGCTTTTTCGTGACCTGCCACTTATCCTGAATGTACCCTCCGACCCAAATTGTCTTCAGGTCCGCTGCCGTATCCCCGAACTGCGTGCCGTATGTAGAGGGAAGATTCAGGAGCATGCTCGCCAGGCCATCTCCCGTGCTGGATACGTTCGTGCCGGTAGAATCGACGGCGCTCGATGGGAATTGATCAAAACCGACATCGGACCCCCATCCGTTGTCATACGCATGGAGATGCATGAAGAGAAAACCCGTACTGATCGTATGCCCGCCATGCACCTTTTGCAGGTCGACATTGAATTGATTGGTCCGCATCGGCCCTTGTGCAATGCCATATTGGTCGAAGGTGCCACCTGTGTTCGGAGCTCCAATGCGCGGGCTAATCGTAATTCCCGGGACAAGCTCGAGACCGTTCTGAACGACAGCGAAGTTTTGCGCGTTGATGGCATTCAGAAGCGCCGCTCCTCCGGGTTGATTGGAGTAGTCGTAGTAAAGCCAACTGTAGCCGTAGTGCACAGTCAACAAGAGCGAGGGACTGAAAATGTGGCTATAGGAGGTGGCAAGTACCCGGGCGTGATTCTCAGTCTCCTGCGCGCCGAACTTTACGGCGCTGGCTCCAATCATATTGGGTTGTGAATAGAAGAACTTACCGGTCACGGTATCGTTGTTGCGAAAGGTATGGTCGCCGCCGACGCCGAACTGGTTCGACCTTGTGGTCTGGGTGCTTGCCGCGCTGCGGTTGGGAAAGCTGTTTCCTCCCGGTCCGTAGTTGGCCGGGTAATACAGGGCATTTAGATAGGTGAGCGCAGCTTGATTGAGTGCCTGGACTGAATTCACGTTATTTCCGGGAATAGGATCCCGTACAATCTGGCCGCCTACAGTCCGCGAACTGTAAGGATTGTAAAGCTGCCCTATATAAATAGGCCGGCCAAGCGCGTCGAACGACGGGTTTCCCGTTGCATCGGTTGCCTGTACGTTTGTCAGGATGTCGGAGAAATCCCCTCCGAGCTCGCCTGCGGTAGGAACATTCGTGAGAACGGTAAACCCTTCATCGGAGCGGAAGCCTTCGTAATATCCGAAGAAATGCGTGTTCTTCTTGCGGCCGTTGTAAAACGGAAGCATGACCGGGCCGCCGAAAGTAAACCCATACTGGTTCTGCACGTATGAGGGCTTCGGAGTTCCTGAATAATTGTCGAAAAAGTTGGCCGCGTCCAGGCTTTGATTACGCGCGAACTCCCAGACGTCGCCATGGAATTCGTTCGTTCCATCCTTGGTCACCAGGTTTACATTCGCACCCGAAGACAGGCTGAACTGCGCATCGGCAATGTGATTCTGGCTCTTGAATTCCAGGATCGCATCCGGCGGCGGACTAATTGCCCACGATTGTATGAAAGGATGAGTGTTTAGAATTCCGTCGATGGTAAAGACATTCTGGTCGCCGAGTTGACCGTTGATCGCCGGGCTGAGCCCGCCGGCGCCAAATGAAATTGTATAAAACGCTTGCTGGCCGCCCTGTACCGGCGAGGCACCCGGTGAGAGGAGCAGCAATTGCGTAAACTGCCGGCCATTGAGTGGAAGCGCAACTGTTTCCCGTGAGTCAATGGTTTGCCCTAAGGTCGAACTGGCAGTCGACAAAGCCGGGGGAGCAGAAGTCACATCCACCACCGTTGTGGTCGCGCCTACGTTCAGGGTGCTGTCAAGCTCTGTATCCTGGTTTACCTGGATCTCGATTTTAGGGTGCTTGGTTGTCTCGAAACCTGTACTCGAGATAGCGACAGCGTACTCTCCCGGAATCAGACCGGGCACCGCGTAGAAACCCTTCTGATCCGTTGTCGCGGTACGAACCTGGGTGTTGCTTAGGTTTGTTACTTGGATGGATGCAGCTGAAATCGCAGCTCCAGAGGAGTCCGTTACCGTTCCGTGAAGTGCGCCGACTATAGACTGAGCGTGGGCCGCAACCTGGAAAAGAGCGGTCAGCAACACTAGAACGGAAGCAAGAGTCACAATGGACGAGCCGCGC
>JBARKD010000911.1:0-5416 GCA_049800615.1 Acidobacteriaceae bacterium
GTCTACAGTTCCGCCATTTAATGTCATCTCAAAATTAGATCGATCACAGCGGAACTTGATATTTGACTGCATGTGACACCTCCATTAGGTTCTCATGTAACGCAGAATCGCCGGCAGGTATTCATGCGTGGCTCTTCCAGAATGTGCCTCTTGTTTGGCGTCAGCCGGCTCTTGTTGGCGCAGCCGTTCCCTAGGGCCTATTACCAGGTTGTTTCCGAAGTAAGGATTCTCCGGGACAGTTCGCTCGATTGCTTCGAATGCACGACGTCCACGCAATCAGGAAATCAGATGATACGCACGGAATCATCGGCATGTGCTTATCCAATGCAAAAGGGCTGAGAGCTGGTTCTGTGATCAGCGGTTTTCAAAGCGTTTGTAGCTCTTTCAAAAGACCGGTTGGAGTGAGGCTATGAGACGAACATCGGTTGGCAGGTTAGCGTTGAGCTGTTTTCTGGTTCTGATACCAGCGTTGGCGCAAGCGCAGGTAGGCAACTCAAGCCTGACCGGCGTCGTTTCCGATTCATCGGGAGCCGCTGTTGCCCATGCCCAGGTGACCCTCCACAGCGCTGACGAATCATTTGTACGCACTGGCGTGGCCGGTGCCGAGGGCGCCTATGTGATTCCTACCTTACCGCCTGGGCGATATCGGTTGATTGTTACTGCGGCGGGTTTTGGGACGCAAGAGACACAGCCTTTCGAGCTCTCTTCCGGCCAGACGGGATCGCTCAACGTGACACTGAGCGTCGCCGGCCAGACGACGCAAGTGGTGGTGCAGGATACCGCGCCGCTGCTGCAAACGACCTCGGCAAGCCTGGGGACCGTGATTGGATCACGAGAAATGACGGCCATCCCGCTCCTCGGGCGAAGTTTTCTGAATGCCATCAGTCTGGCGCCGGGGGTGGTTCCAATTCCACCGGCAGGCTCAACCACCAACCACAGTCCGGTGAACCAGTCTGTCATACCTTCGGTGTTCGGCCAGCGGCAAAAAGACAATAACTTCCTCATCGACGGAGTGGAAAACCGCGACCCCAATTTGTTGGGTGTGGCAATCTATCCACCGCCGGACGCAATTCAAGAAATGTCGGTCGATTCCGGTGTAGGTTCTTCGGCCTACGGCCACGCCTCGGGAGCCACGGTTGACATCGTGACTAAGTCCGGCACGACATCGTGGCACGGCGATGCCTGGGAATATTGGCGAAACAATATTCTGGATGCGCGGACTTACTTCCAGCAAACGGTGGGGTCCTATCACTGGAATCAGTTTGGCGGGGCAGCGGGAGGGCCACTCGTCATTCCGTGGTTGCTGTCGAAAGACCGCAAGTGGTACGTGTTTGGTTATTACGAGGGCGTACGCATCCTCTCGCCCGCGGACTTCATCACCTACGTTCCCACTACCGCGCAATTGTCAGGCAACTTCGCCGGGTTCGCTCCGATTTACAATCCCTTCTCCACCACTGGCACGACGGGATCGTTCACCAGGCAGCAGTTTCCCAATAACCAGATACCTGCTTCCATGCTCAACGCGACGGCATTGAAGTTGGCCCAGACGCTCTATCCAGCGCCCAATCTGGCGCCGGGCGTTATTCCGGGGGCCAACTACATCAACACTGCGGGAACCCAGACCAACGGGAACCAGTGGAACATAAGGGTCGACCACCAGTTCGGCGAACGCGACAGTTTCCTTGCTCGCTATACAACCGCCAGCAATCCCTCGCGCGCAGTATCTCTTCCCCAGGTTCCCTCCACTACCACCGATCAATTGAGGAACGCAGAAGCGAGCGACACGCATGTATTCTCCAAGTCGCTGGTAATGACGGTTCGCTACGGAGTGACTGGTGTGAATTACCGCACCGGTAATACGTTTCCTGCCGGTCTTCCTGGGTCCAGCGGTCTCGGTACCGTATTTCCGACTTATCTCGGCTCGGAGATCATTCCGCCTATCAACATCAACGGTTACGCCGGCATTCCCCTCAACGACGCGACCGTCGGGCCTGTTTACCAGCACTCCGGCATTGTTGATGCGCAGAAGATCATCGGCGAACACACGATCGACTTCGGCGGCAGCATCGTGCACACCAACGAAGTGCAGGACAGTCTCGCGAGTACCAGCATAGCGTTTCAGACAACCCAAACTTCAGATTTCAATGCAACCACGGGAGATGGGTTGGCAAGCTTCCTGCTGGGCGTGCCCGATTCGGCGGCGCGGCAGGTTGGCGGCGCGGCGGTGAACCTTACCACCTACGGATACGGGCTTTATGTGCAGGACACGTGGCGGCACGGAGCCCTTACCATCAATGGCGGTCTGCGCTATGACTACAACGCCCCACCGGTCAACAGTTACGGGCTTGGCACCTTCTACTACAACACCGGTACCTATGTTTTTGACGAAAAAAATCCGATCACCGGTGCGCCCGCCAATATTCGCCGGGGAGGAATTACACCCGATCGGAATAACATCGCGCCGCGTTTTGGTCTTGCCTACCAGCTCTCGCCCAGGACTGTTGTGAGAAGTTCCGCAGGTATCTTTTACGACAGCTTCGGTTCAAATTACATCCAGGCATCGCAGAGCGCTGCGGGGAATTGGCCCTTTTCGTTTCCCCAAACCGTCGCGGGGCTCAATGCCTCAACAGTCACAACACAGTTGCCAAACCCGTTCCCGGGCGATCCAGTGGGTTCTCCGACGCCGACCGGTTGCAGCCAGTGCTTGAATGTCGATCCGAGCAGCTCGCGCACACCTTATGTGGGAGAGTGGACATTCTCCCTTCAGCGTCAGATTGGATCAAACCTCAGCGTCGAGGGCGCCTACTTCGGCTCCAAAGGTACGAAGCTGACGGCGCAGATCGTCGACAATACGGCAGTCACCGCCGGCCCTGCACCCTATTCCAGCCGTCAGCTCTACCCGCAATATGCGCCTTACGCCTTGAATGGTTATAACGAGTTCGCATCCTGGTACGACGGGGCCGCACTCCGTGTACAACGTCGCTATGCGGCTGGGCTAAGTTTCCTGTTCAGTTACACCTATTCCAAAAACATCGACTATGTCGACAACCTCTCCAATGGCAACGTGGACGGGCAGGTAACCTCGAACCCAACCCGATTCAACGCGAATCTAAACAAGGGGCTGGCGGGATTCGATATCCGCCATGTGCTGGTGTTGAGCAATGTCTGGAATCTTCCGGCACGGACGCAATATAGGCTGGTCAATGCGGTGGTTGCCGGCTGGTCGCTGGCCGATATCTTCACCGTCCACAGCGGACTGCCGTTCTCTGTTTTCCTGGGTAACGATAATGAAAACATTGGAACCGTAAGCGGACGGGCTACGGAGTATCCAAACCTGGTGGGCAGCCCGGCGGTCGCACACAGAAATCCCTACCACTGGTTCAACACCGCCGCTTTTGCCGCACCACCGGTCGGCACAGTGGGTAACGTCGCACGCAATATGCCCGGGCTCACTTCCGGCTCGCTCATTAATGATGATCTGACGGCAGCCAAGACCTTCACGATCCGGGAGCCGTTGAGTTTCGAGCTGCGCGGTGAATTCTTCAACCTCTTCAATCACGCCAACTTTGCGTTCCCGGGGCAAATCCTTGGAACGGCTCAATTCGGCACAATCTCAAGTACGTTGAACTCGGGAAGAACCGTACAGCTTGTCGGGAAGATCCACTTTTGACAGAGATGAATCGGCGCGATTTACTACGTAGCACCTTACTGACAATCGGCGCAGCCACGGTTAATAGGCAGGCCGGAGCTCGAGTGTTTGATCATGACTACGATGCATCAGCCGAGCTTGCGCGAGCCGACTGGAAGCCTGTCTTTCTGGACGCTCATCAGGACGAGACGTTGATCGCTCTATCTGACACGATGATCCCGGTCACAGATACTCCAGGTGCGAAAGCAGCTTTGGTCAATCGCTTTCTGGACTTGCTCATCTCGTCCGAATCTCCCTCTGTGCAAAGCGAGTTTGTCGCTTCTCTCGCCTATATGGATTTGAGCGCAAGGCAGCGATACAAAGTGGCTTTCCGGGATCTGACTCCCGAAGAGAAAATCGATCTGCTGAATTTGCTGGCCTTTCCGCGCCCGCACAACAGGCAGGATAAGACCGGGGCAGACTTTGTCGGTTACCAGCATTTCAGCAAGCTGAAAACTTTGATCTCAGAGGCGTTCTACAGTTCTCCCATCGGTCTCAAGGAGTTGGGGTGGGACGGTACTCCTCCACACGGCCAGTTTTCCGGTTGCACGCACTCCCCGGGCGACCATGACAACGCGGGGTAAAAGGAGATCACGCGTGTCGTTAATGGTCTTCCGCTATTCAAAGTGGATGAACAACCTCCTCAAAAGATACCTCGCGTCCCCCAGCTCCCAGCGTGATGCGGTACTCCTGGCCGCGGCGAGGGTGGAACACCAGGGCTGGCCGGAAGCACGCGATGCACGTGCCGGAGGAGTGGCGGACGCTCGGATAGGCAATCCCATTTGAGCCTGCGTACAAAAGCGCGTTAGCGAGTGCCTGCGATACCCCATAGCATTGTGGGATAGGACCAGGCTGCAGGCAGGCTTGCGACTCATTGGAGTCAAGGTAATGAAATTGACCGGAGAAGTCGGCGAGGAAGTCCCTAAAGTCAAAAGCGTAATGCCCAGTCAGTCGCGCATCTTCGAGGAAACGCCTCTTGTGAAAGGTCACCTCTGCAACTGAGGTTTCAAGTTCCACGCCAGCGTACCAGGCACCGCGCTGCGGATTGTGAAAGCGGCCGCCGTGCGGACCGTGGTGGGTAAACGCAGCGTTGACGATGTGGGCTTCAGGAACACCATAAAGTAGTTCGCCCGGGCCGATGGCCCCGTTGCCACCGCGCTCCGCGATTGTACGTTCGTTTGTTGCGGCATCAAGTTCGCTTAAATCGGCGAGGACACCGGGTGGAAGTGACAGCATCTCCAGAACGCTCTCGCCGCTGTACTTCGTAGGAATCAACCTATGAGTGCCGGCACGTTCAAACAAATCGAGGTGAGCCAATCAATAGCCGCCTCGCGCTGCATCGACCAGACTGCGGACTTGCTGCAATCCCGGGATTCCCGCTCGCACCATGTAGTCGAGGGGGGTCTGACCACCGAACAAGAAATTGTCGTTTGGACGAACCACCCATTCATCGGCCAGCTGTTCCGGCAAAAGAATATGCAGGGCCTTATAGATTCCGACAACGTAAGAGATCCGGGTCAGTTCATCTTGGCGAAGGGTTCCTGCGGCCGTTTTTAGTTTGTAGACGGTTGACCGAGGCACTCCCCCGAGCAAGTCGCCGGCCCTCTCGATCGGCAGGCGCCATTTATTCGTAATCGCGAAGAATCCATCGATGGCCGATTGACTCAGACGTTCCCGCGTCTCAAGACGGCTGAGATCCGGTGTGGCGTCGAATTTGTAACCTGGTGC
>JBARKD010000912.1:0-5532 GCA_049800615.1 Acidobacteriaceae bacterium
AAAGAAACCTTTCAGGATGACCAGATCAAGGACATGCAGGCATTTCAGTTCACTCTGACCTGCGAGAAGGGGAAGTCGTAGAGGCAGACCTATGGCGACGAATTTTAACGAATTGTCAGGGCTGAAACAGTGGGCAATGGTGCTGGCCGGAGCTGCGCTGGTAACGGCGGCGCTGTACTACACCGTGTTCAAGGGCCAGAGCGATAAGAATGCGGCTGCCGAGCATGCGGTGCAGGAGAAGGTTCGGGAGAATAACGAACTCGAGTCCTACCGCCCCAAACTGAAGGACATGGAACGCCAGCTGGCCAACCTGAAACAACAGTTGGAGATTGAGCGGCGCATCGTGCCCGATGAGAAACAGGTGGACACCTTCATCGAAACCATGAATGGCGAAGCCCAGAAAGCGGGAGTGGAGCTGCGGCGCTACACCGCCCTGCCGGTGAGCGCCAAGGAATATTACACCGAGGTGCCGTTTGATCTGGAGTTGGATGGCCCGTACTACTCTATGTTGAATTTCTTTGACCGGGTGGGCAAGCTGGAACGCATCGTGAACGTCAGCGGTTTGCTGGTGGCGAACACGAAGAACTCCAGCGAGGCCAAGGTGAAGCACCAGTACCAGTACGCGGCCAACGAGAGCGTGGCTGCCACCTTTACCGCGACCACTTTCTTCAGCCATGACTTGAATCCGGGACCTGCAGTAAAGCCCGCGGGCGTGGGCAAATAGGAATCGCTTATGAAGCTAACCACAGGCATTTTGGCAGCGGCAATGATGACGGGCGGAGTGTGGGCACAGAATCCGAACATCATCAATAATGTGCAGAGCAAGATGGCAGGGGTCCAGCAGAAGCAGACTGACGACTCGAACGCCGCTCTGGGGGAGGCGAGTGCGTCCTCCAGCGCCAAGCCCACGGCGGGAGCCCCGGCCTCGGCGGTGAAACCTGCGCCGATTCCCAGCTCGAAGCCGGTCGCGGCGACCGCGAAGGGAGCCGAATCGGCCGCGAACAACAAGCTTGAGCGGGTAAATGTTGTCCGCAATGCGAATGACATTCAGATCGAGATTCACTCCCGCGAGACGGTAACCGCGCGAGTAAGCAAACTAAGGTCGCCCGAACGTGTGGTCGTAGAACTGCCGGCCACAGTGATGGCGACGTCGCAGAGCAAGATTGCCGTCGGCAGCGCCGGGGTAAAGGGCGTGCGCATCGCAATGAACGGCAAAACGCCTCCAACCACAAGCATCGTCGTGGACTTGGAGCAGCCTCTGGGTTATGAGTTGACGCCTGGTCCCTCCGATAGATTCGTTTTGACGCTGCACACGCAGGAATCGGCGAAGAGTGCAACGCCTCCAGTTCCAGTAAAGACTTCTGCGCCTCAGTTACAGGCAGCGGCGGTCAAGCCGGTTGCGCCCCCTGCGCCTCTGAAGGCCACAAAGGTCGCGTCAGTGGCCGCTCCAGCTCCGGCCCAGGTTTCTACGCCGCAGCTTCAGAGAGCGGCGCTCAAGCCCGCCGCGGCTTCGTCCGCGACCGATAAGAAGTCCACCAAGGTCGCGAGTGCCGCTCCAGTGGCCCCGAAAGTAGCGACTGCCGCCGTGGCGGCTCCCGCTGCTAAGAAAACATCCAAGCCGGAGCATGCAGCGGCCACCAAGATTGCCGCTGATGAAAAAGCGGCCGGACTCGCCCCAAGCCCGGATGCTTTAAAGACGCCCAAGCCGGAAGAGAAGAAGTGGGCGATGACGGGAAAGCGCGACCCCTTCTTTAGTCCGGTCGTGCAACAGCAATCTGGTTCCGGTTGCTCGACAGGGAAGAAATGCCTGGAGATCGGGCAGATTAATGTGCGAGGCGTGGTGAAGGCGGACAGCGGCTTCATCGCGGTAGTAACGAACAGCATGAACAAGGCTTACTTCCTGCATGAGAACGATCCCGTATTCAATGGCTACGTGATGCGAATCACGGGAGACTCAGTGGTATTCCAGGAGACTGTGCAGGACAAACTGGGCAAACCGGTCACGCACGAAGTGACCAAGCGGATTGTTACACCGGCGGTATAGCAGTGGGGAGCGTACCGGAAAGCCGGAGCGCCAGGAAATCGACTTCAAAAGATCGAGTTCAAAGAAGGACGCGCGGGTTAGGCCCGCGGGTTGGGGGAAGCGAAATGCGAAAGCGATTGCTGAATGTATTCCTAATGTTGCCGCTGTTGGGGCTGGTAGCTTCAGCCGAGACGCCGGCACCACTACCGGCAGGCCAGCGCAACGAACTGCAGCGAGTGAACGTGGTTCGCGGCGCGGATGAGATCCGGGTCGAGATCAGCGCTCATGGCGCTGTGACGCCCAAGGTGAGCGCTGCTGACTCGCCTTCGCGCCTTATCGTAGACCTGCCTGGAACCGTGATGGCGACGGGGCAGAGCCGCATTCCGGTGGATAGCGCTGGGGTGAAGGGCATCCGCATCGCCATGGACGCCCACCAGCCGCCGACCACTCGCGTGGTCGTCGATCTCGAGCATGCGTTGCGCTATAAGATGAACGCGTCTCCGGATGGAAAGATGGTCTTGACGCTTTATGTTCAGCCAGCCGCACAAGCGGCGAGTGCAAGCGTCCCGAAGACGGTCACGCCCGAAACGAAAACAAACGTGACGGCGCAGGCATCAGTTGTGCCGATCGCGCCCGCCCAGAAGGCCGACGCAGCTCCGGCTTCGTCTACGTCTTCGTCCAGCGACTTTGTCTTCGTCGAACCAAAGTATGAGGCGAAGAAGCAGGCGGACAATGCAGCCGAGCCCGCGGATCGCGCCCAGGATGCAGCGGCAAAGTTTTCCGACAAGACAGCCGCGGAACTGCTGCCGGTAAGCCTGAACGCCGCGCAGTCGACCCAGAGCACTGCTTCCAGCACGGGCATCCAGCCTGCGGTCAACCTGGCCGCCGAGCAGAAGGCGCAGGCAGCACAGGCGCCGGCTTCCGTCGGGCCCAAGTACACGGGCGAACCGATTTCAGTAAATTTGAAGGACGTCGACCTGAAGGACTTCTTCCGCTTGATTCACGAAATCAGCGGCTTGAACGTTGTGCTCGATCCTAATGTGCACGGTACCCTCACCATCGTTCTCGATGACGTTCCATGGGACCAGGCGCTGGACATCGTGCTCAAAAACAACGACCTGGCGCGCGAACTGGAAGGCAACGTTCTGCGCATTGCCACAGTCGACACCCTGAAAAAGGAAGCGGATGGACGGCGCGCTCAGGTGGAAGCGGAAGCGCTGGCGGTTGAGAAAGTTTCGATCACGCGCTTCCTGAGCTACGCCCACGCCAAAGACGTGATGATTACCGTTAAGAAGTTCCTGTCGGTGCGCGGTGACGTAGTTGCAGATGAACGCACCAATGCAATTATCGTCAACGACATTCCGAAGGTGATCCCCGTCGTGGACCGCCTGCTGACGCAGCTTGACCGCAAGACGCAGGAGGTCGAGATTGAAGCGCGCGTGGTGGCGGCAACGCGGCAATTCGCCCGCGATATTGGCACCCAGTTTGGCTTTGGCTGGGGCGATGGCCACAGCGCGATCGGCGGAAACGCCGGAGCCGGCGCCTCGCCGACAACGGTCACCGGCGGAAGCCCGGGCTACATCGTCGTACCGGGCACGGGAGCCTCCACCGGAAACACGATTCCATTGTTCTCGAACCTGGGCTCGACCGCACCTACCAGCGGCTTGACCTTCTTGAACGCCAGCAACACGGTGCGCATCGACGCTGTCCTTTCGCTGGCCGAGTCTCGCGGCTTGCTGAAGGTTTTGTCTCGACCGCGCGTAGTCACGCAGAACAATATTCAGGCCCTGGTTAAGCAGGGCGTGCGCGTTCCCATCGTCACTCAGGCACAGTTAGGTGGTCCTCCGACGGTGACGTATGTCGACGCTTTTCTGCGCTTGACTGTGACTCCGCAGATCACCTCGGAGAACACAATCTTCCTGAACGTGGACGTGGAAAATACCACGCCGAACTTCGGTCAGGAAGTGCAGGGCAACCCCGAGTTAATCACGCAGCAGGCGACGACGCAGGTCCTTGTAACCGACGGAGGCACCGTTGTAATCGGCGGCGTCATCCAAACCCAGAACTCAATCAACATCGACCAGGTGCCATTGCTCGGCAATATTCCGATTCTCGGTAACCTGTTCAAACACGTCCAAGTTCAGACTTCCAACCAGGAGCTGATCTTCTTCATCACGCCGCGAATCATTCAGACGTAACGCGTCAGACGTAGAGCAGCAGACGTAACAGCGTCAGAGTTAGCAGCGCGGTTGAAGATTTAAAAGCCGCCGGCCTGAAGAACCTGTCAGGGCCGGCGGATTTGTTTTTGGGCAGCCCGCCGAGAGCCGAGAAGCGCCTCCTGATAAACTCGGCAGTGATGAATTTCCTGGCGCGCCAGAAAAGACTGCGGGAGCAACTCGGCCCGGCTCGGTTCGATGCGCTCCTGATCAGCCATCTTCCCAACATCCGATACCTTTGCGGCTTTACCGGGAGCGCGGGCTTCCTGCTCGTTGCGGAGACGGGCGCCGTTTTCTTTACTGACGCCCGCTACACCCGGCAGGCGAGCGACGAGGTAAAGGGCGCGAAGGTGGTGATTGCCCGAAAGGCAGTGTTGAACTCAGTCGGCGATTGGATTGGAGCCCGCCACAAGAAATCGAAGGGATGGACGCTCGGGATTGAAGCCGATCACATAACCGTAGCGGAGAGGAAGCGGCTCTCGGACCTGCTACCCTCCGTGGTTCGGCTACGGAATGCGCCAGCGATGGTCGAGCGCGCGCGCATGGTGAAGGAAGACGCCGAATTGGAACTCATTCGAGCGGCCGTGCAATTGGGAGCGACTTTATTCGATCGCGCGCTCGAAGTATTGCGGCCTGGCGCAAGAGAAACCGAGGTGGCGGCGGAAATGGAATATGCCGCACGGCGCGCCGGAGCGGAAGCGATGTCGTTTCCAACCATCATCGCCTCTGGAGCAAGGTCGGCGTTGCCTCACGGCAGGGCCACGGAGCAGCTGATCGCGCCCGGGTCGTTCGTCGTCTGCGATTTCGGTGTTATACTCGCTGGTTATTGCTCGGACCAGACCCGCACCGTATGGGTAAGCGCGGCTTCAAGTGTCTTGGCGAAGGACAAGGACAAAGACGCACGCCGTGCGTATGAGTCAGTAAGGGAAGCGCAGGAGGCTGCCATTGCGGTCGTGCGGCCTGGCGTCACTGTCGTGGAGGTGGATGCGGCTGCGCGCAAGGTCTTGCGCAAGGCTCGGTTGGGGCGCTATTTTAGCCATTCCACCGGACATGGCGTTGGCTTGGAGATCCACGAAGGGCCCCGGATCGCGGCCGGGCAGAAGGAAGTTCTGCAACCGGGCATGGTGATCACGATCGAGCCGGGAATATATTTCCCCGGCAAGTGGGGTATCAGGATCGAGGATATGGTAGCCGTGAACGAAAGGGGTTGTGAAGTGCTGACCCCGACCAGCAAAGATTTCCTGGCAGTGTAGGTCTTCTTAAGTTCAAATCAGGCCGGGGAGGATCGACGCC
>JBARKD010000913.1:0-2010 GCA_049800615.1 Acidobacteriaceae bacterium
GTACGGTTGTATGCCCGTCCAAGTGGATCTCTAACTGCATGAGCGAGCTGATGCTCAATCAGATGGGCAGGAAAGCAGATTCACTGCCAACACCCGGCGATGCATAGCCAAAAGCAAAAGCGTCACATTTTCGCCGTACTTCCGACCGGCAAGCGCCTGTTGGTATTGGAGACATTGGTGCGGCCAAATGAGTTGCTGCGAATGGCGGCCATAGAGTAGAGCCCTACCTCCACCGCGCTCGATACCAGATCGAGCACGCTGCCGCCATTGCCAGCCACCAAAACGCCAGAACGTGCATGCATACAAGATAAACCGCCGCGCTCCGGCCGCGATGCGACACTTTGCGTTGGTCCCGCAACAAGCCCCCCGGCGTACCTACAGGTTAGTTACTTTTGTGTGCCCGACTAAGAGCAACCTTCGTTGGAGTGGGCGTGCTCTTAATCTGCTGAGACTGGAAGCGGGTGATTCCAGTCATGTGGCGAGAATCCCAACCGAGGGCAAAGGATTCTCGCCGCACAGTCTGCTGGCCGGCCGCGCGAAGCGACACTGCAACCGGGTGTCGCCTGCTAGCTCCTCAGAAAAAGCCGTGTCTCGCTTTGCGCTGGAAGCGTATCGAACGGTTCACGGCGATAGGGGCCTCGCACGGCGCGGGGCCCGTCTGATCCGCTGGCGCCGATACCGTAAAGCAAGAATGCCCGCGTCCGCCATCGGTGCCTCTGGCGCCAGCTGAGGGAGCAAGAATGCTAGGAGCGGTGAACACATGGCTAAGCCGGAAGTGAAAAGTGGGCTGTGAAGAAAAAAGTCGTCTAGCGAAGGAATATCAGGCTGCCACGGCCGCATTTTCCCAGGCCGTGAAGGACTTGAACCGGATAATCGGCACATCTCCGCAAGAAGAGTACAGGCGGCTTGAGCGAATCTCGACCGAGGCTCGTGTGAAATCAGAGGGGTTCGGAATCCGCGACCAGGTCTTTCCGGTAGTAGTATCTTCCCGATGCCAACACGCGAAGCTCCAGGCGATGACCACGAGGACGGCGACATCGACCTTCCGACGCGGGATTTAAACCGGCCGGTAAGAAGGCTCGCCGCAGCAGTTTTATTGCGCGCAGTTCTCGATGCCCGCGATCCGCGCCAGAGTGAGGATGCAGTCGCGTTTCTCCGTGGCGGCCACCATCTCCTGGTTATGGCTGAGCTTGCAGATGTATCAGTCGCGTGGTTGGGCGAGTGCCTAGCCAGGTGTGCGAACACTCCGCTTCCAGAGATATGCCAATGCCAGGGCTGTAAGGCAAAGATGGCCGCCTCCGCATTGGTGCCTCGTTATCAGGGCGGCGAGCCTCGTCTCTGCCGTCCCTGCCATGAAGCGACGCCGGTTCGCCCCGGGCAAGAGGCGGTTTGGCAAGCGTTCTGCAGATCTCAAAAGGGGTCGTTCGGCGGGATGGGCTGAGGCGCCCTCGATCACGAGCGTATCGGCAGAGTCCAGCCTTGGTCGCGCCTAGGGGGATCACCACAGCTTGCGCGGTACTGCGCGGGTGTCACCCTCAGGCCCTGCGGGAAAAAAGGGCTTCGGTCTATCCCTAAAACTGAAGCCCAAGGTCGTGAAACGTAAACTACTACCTGGGATAATCGGCACCCCCGGAGGAGCGGTTAGACTTCCAGATAGCAGATTGCCTTTTCTGGGGAACTGCCGTCCTGCTTTCAATTCAGAAATGACCGTTGCGAACCCAGCAAGTTTGGCTTACCGAAGCGGCGTACTTTAACCGTGATCGTGCATTTCTGACCAATCGCTGACAATATCGAATAGGAACAATGCGGACAATTCGCCATTAGATCGGGAGAAAGACGATATGCTCCCCCATGAATCTCCACCCTTGCTGCCTTCACGAGCAGAGGGGTGACGCCCACCTCTTTGAACCTGACTAGACGGTTCTTCTCGGACACACGGAATGACCTTCTCCACTTGGCGGAACAATTTCGCCGAGCGTCTCGGTTCTCGCCCTAAACAGCTACCTAGGG
>JBARKD010000914.1:0-14187 GCA_049800615.1 Acidobacteriaceae bacterium
AGCAGGGGGCGGTCAAATCTATGCGCAAGTCTGTCATGCAGCGGCCTACCTGACGTTCTTGACCGCTGCTCGGCCCAGGGAAGTCTTCGCGCGCTTCCACAACGATGGCGCCGCTCTCGACATCTACGATGTCCTCGACCTCCGAATGGACGACAGTTCGAGTGTCACGATTGCAAGCACGGGGGCGACAAGTCTCGAGCGCAAGGACTTCGAAGTGCGTGTCTTCGGAACCAAGGGGATCTTATTCCTCGATCTCTGGCGTGGAAGATTGGAATTTGTACCACTTGCCGGAGAGCCCCGTGTCTATCCCGATCTTAAAGAGGACGCCGTATATCCTCATCGGGCCCCAGCAACGAATTTGATTGATTCCGTGCTGAATCCACTCCGCAACCAGTCACCCGCGACGTTAGGGGTGGCTGCGATGGAAGTGATCGAGGGGGCAACCCGCTCTGTGAAGAGCGGCAATAATATCTTTGTTTCCTCTCTCGTGGAGCAGCCCGCATGAAGCAGATATCGCTGCGAGGCATCACTTGGAATCACAGCAGGGCCCTACCGCCACTCGTCGCCACTGCACAGCGTTTTGAGGAACAGCATCCAGACATCCGGATTCAATGGGAGAAGCGAAGCCTCCACGAATTCGGGCATGCGGACATTGTCACTCTCGCCCGGAATTTCGATCTGCTCGTAATCGATCATCCGATGGCAGGCGATGCGGAGGCGACAGGCGTGCTGACCGATCTCTTTTCGATGCTCTCTTCCGAAGAAATCAAGGACCTTCAACAAGACTCGATCGGCCCGTCCTTTTTGAGCTACGTCTACCACGACAAGCTCTACGCACTGCCGATCGACGCCGCTGCCCCCGCCGCAAGCTTTCGTCCTGACTTGCTGAATCAATACGGCGTCGAGGAGCCAACATTCTGGGCGGATGTGATTTCCCTTGCCCGGCTGGGCGGGGTGCGAATGCCGGCTTTTTCCCCAGACATCTTTCTCAACTTTATGGGTTTATGTGTTTCGCTAGGCAGCCCCGTAGCCTGCAATCCTGAGCAGTTGGTCGACCATGAAATCGGCGCCAATTGCCTGGAGCATCTTCATGAGCTTACAGCTCTGATGCCCGATGAAATATATCGTATGAACCCGATAGCCCTGTACGAGCAAATGGCGAATGAAGACACCATTGCCTACTGCCCATTCGCTTATACCTACAGCAATTACTCGCGCAACGGTTTTGCAGCGAATCATGTCCGATTCTCAAATTCGGTCGCCATGGATAGAGATACACCGATGCGCACAGTGCTTGGGGGCACGGGGATCGCCATCTCGGCCAGCTGTAAAGACCCCGCTCTCGCACTTGAGTACAGCCTGTTTGTCGCTGGTCAAACCTGCCAGCGCACACTCTATGGGTTGAGCGGCGGTCAACCAGCTCGACGGAGCGCTTGGAATGATTCACTCCTCAATCAGTTTACCGACGAGTTCTTCTTGCGCACGGCTGCCGGCATTGAAACCGCCTACGTGCGACCCCGATACCCGTGCTATGTAGGCCTGCAAGAGCGCGCGGGAGCGGCCATCGTTGAACATTCCAGGGATCATGGCAACGCGCAGAAAACTCTCGAACAAATAGACGCCCTGTATCGCCTAAGCCGAAGAGAGGGAATGCAGCATGTTTAAGTTCTCATGTGCAGATTTCACCTTCCCGGTCTTGGAGAGAACCGCGGCATTGAAGCTGGTGAAACTGCTCGGGTTCGACCACGTGGACATCGGTCTCTTCGCGCGCAGCACACACTTTTCACCCATCGATCTGCAGGCCGCTCCGCAGAGCTACACCGCACAAGTGCTAGAGGACTTGGAGGACGCTGAGTTACGAGCGTCGGATGTATTTGTCCAGATCGGAGTCGATCCGTCGGAGCGAGCTGCGAACGATCCGAGGTCCGACATAAGAATCAAGAACCGCGAGCTCTTTTCACGTGCACTTGAGTTCTGCGTTGCCATGCGTTGCCATCACTTAACCGGCCTTCCAGGCGTCTTTCATGCGGCGAACCCACGAGAGAGGGACTTGGAAATCGCCGCCGAAGAGACCGCATGGAGGCTAAAAGAGTGTGCTTGCGAGGGGGTTCAGTATGCAATTGAGCCCCATGTCGGATCAATTTGCGCGGAGGTCGAAAGTGCTCGCGCATTCCTTCGCAGAGTTGACGGGTTGACGCTGACGCTTGACTATGGGCACTTCGTTATGGTGGGCGAAAGCTCCGCACGTGTACACGATTTGCTCCCATTCGCTTCTCATCTACACGTCCGCGGAGGCGCCCTTAATCGGCTGCAAACCGCCGTCGACGAAAACACAATCGATTTCACAGGCATGCTGGCCGGCTTGAAACAACTCGGTTTTGACGGCTTCCTCGCCCTTGAATACGTGTGGGTAGACTGGAATGGTTGTAACCGCACGGACAATGTCTCTGAAACCGTTCTGCTCCGGCGCGTTTTGGAAGCGACGATTTGCCGATTGACGGAAGCATGTTAAGCGAAGCCACACTCACAGTGGTTGCGAGGAATATGTGAACCAGATCGATTTGAAGAATCGCCACGCAGTGGTAACAGGTGGAGCCCAAGGGATTGGTCTTTCTATCGCAACTCGCTTACAGGCTTCGGGCGCATCCCTCTCATATCTGGGACTGCGATCTAGCCGTATTGGAAAGATCAATCCTGAAACTCGAAAGAACAGGCCACGTTACCGGTGAGGTAGTTGACGTTTCTGACTCTGCTTCGGTGGACCGTGCGGTTGAATCGACAATCGAAAAGCACCCAAATATCGACATACTCGTCGCGAATGCCGGTATTGCCGGATCCAACCACAAAACGTGGGAATATCCGGTTGAGGAATGGCATCGCGTTGTCAGCATCAATCTCTTTGGTGTCTATTATTGCTGCCGGGCCATCGTGCCGCACATGGTGCGCCAAAACTACGGGCGCATTGTCAATGTTGCCTCGGTCGCGGGCAAAGAAGGCAATCCCAATGCATCAGCCTACAGTTCTTCCAAAGCTGGAGTAATTGCCCTGACTAAGTCGCTCGGCAAGGAGACGGCAACCAGCAACATCGCGGTAAATTGCATCACACCAGCGGCGGCTCGCACCCGCATCTTCGAGCAAATGTCAAAAGAACATGTGGACTACATGCTAGGCAAAATACCACGTGGACGTTTTCTGGAAGTGGATGAAGTCAGCGCGATGGTCGCGTGGTTGGTATCGGAGGAAAACTCCTTCACCACCGCCGCTGTATTCGATCTAAGTGGCGGAAGAGCAACCTACTAGGAAGGAACCGTCTGATGCGCGCGTGGAACAGCGAGATTGATCGGCGTTCATTCTTACAGCTTGCAGGAGCAGGCTTAGGCGCAGCCGCCTTGGGATCTGCAGCAAATTCCCTCGCCCTAGACAGGAGACAAGAGCCTCAATCGGCTTTTGGTGTTAAGCCGGTTCTTCGCATTGAACCAGATGCCCAGCACGCTCGGGTTGCATTCTTGAGCTGGGACACCGAAGGAGGAAATAGAGCGCAGACAAACCTGCTGCGGTTGAATTCTCCTCTTGTCCTCCGTGTTCGTGTTGGTGGAATATGGCGCACCAGCGAAGATATCGAGGCTCGCAGGGAATACCATCCGGACGGTGGAACTTCCTATGCGTTTACTGTTGCGATCGCTGCGGAACTCCATTGGACCATTCGTCCATCTCCAAGCCGCTTCGTCATGACCGTGGCTGGGCGAGGCCGCCGTATTCGAGACGTCGAAGCAGTTGAAATGCTATTCCCCTTTGATCCTATGGTCACCCCGACGACGCTTCTTCCCCAAGCCTGGGGTGAGGACGGATGCGGAAAACTACCTGCCTTGATCTCGTCACCGGATTTCGGCCAGGTCCTACTGGAGGATGCGCACTCTGGTGTCAAGGCGAGACTGGAAGGCGACCGCGACAAACACACGGTTGATTTGATTCTGGAACTCCCCGGAATTGGGGCTGGTCACGCGTGCACGCTCACCTTTACTCCAGTGTGTTTGGCCCCTCCGCAAGGAATGACGGACAGAACTCTTTGGCGAGAGGTCCGGCGTGGTTGGTTTAACACCTGGCAACCTAGCTCGCGGTGGGGTAACCAAGACAGACCATTCAGTGCGCCAATAGGTATTCTGGCCAACAATGTCATCAGCGATCCTGTTAGTTTTGCGTTGCCGTTTTATGCGGACCAGGCCCTGTGGACTCCCGAAGTGGCGTCTGGAATCTCGGTGATGGACCACGTTCGACGGTCAATCGACTGGTGGTTGGAACATCGTACGGATCCCACGGGAGAAGTCATCGGCTATTGGGATTATCGTCATTTCCTGGATGCGAATCCCGGAATTCTAATATCGTCCTGGGACTACGTGGAAGCAACAGGTGATCGCGTTTGGCTGAAGGACCGTATCGAACGACTGGAGCTTCTCTCTGCATTTCTGGAGCAACGCGATTTAGACGGCGACGGGATGGTGGAGGCCACGCAGAGTGGCAATGATGGCACTCTGGTGGAGCCTGCCCGATCCTGCTGCTGGTGGGACGCGTTGAACTGCGGCCACAAGGATGGCTACACCAACGCTATGATCTACCGCGCATGGCGATGCCTGGCCGACCTTGAAGCACGACTGGGTCGCGTTAAACAGCAGGAACACGTCACTGACCTGGCAGAGCGTTTGAAGGCTGTCTATTTCAAAACTCTCTACAATCCGGCCACCGGCTGGCTCGCTTGGTGGAAGAGCGCAGACGGTCAACTCCACGATTACGCCACTCCGATTGTTAATGGTTTGGCAATCGAGTACGGCCTCGTTGAACCAGGCGAAGGGCGTAGGATACTTTCGCGCCTACGGCAGAAGATGCAGGATGTGAACTTTACTCGCTTTGATCTCGGGCTTCCTTGCACTTTAGAGCCTGTGCGCAGAGCCGACTACCTCCAACCCAATGGTCTTGGTGTGCCTAGCCGCGAAGATGGCGCAGATACGTTTCAAAACTACATGAACGGCGGAATATCGGCAGGCCACACTCTACATTTCATCATGGCCTACCATATCGTCGGCGAGCCGGAAAAAGGCGACGAAATTCTCCGGGCGATGTTGGACCGCCAGGCTCGTGTGGGGTTTGAAAATGGTGTCCAAAACAAAGCCAACGAGGGGATCGATTGGACCAATTGGAGTGGCGCACCGAGAGGGTACGAGGGGTACCTCGCGGACGTGTTCATCTTCATGCAGGCTTCTGTCTTGCGGGAACCCTCACTTCGCGTTCGCTTTTACCGGCCGTTCGCCACCCAACACTCAACTAAGGCTTAGCCGTTGGCCTTCCCGATTTACCTTCCGGACTTTCTTCTTCTCGGCCAACGTTACGCCCAGCTGAATCCGCTCTTACTCAGAGGCAGCGTCCTGATCCGCTTGCCGGTCGCCGCAAAGATGGCATTGCAAACCGCCGGCAAAATCGGCGGTAGTGTCGGTTCGCCCAAGCCCGTCGGCGCGTAGTCGGTCTTGCGCCAGTAAACTTCCATCTTCGGCGCTTGCCTCATGCGCATCAGGGGATAGTTGTGGAAGTTTGACTGTTCGATCCTGCCGTTCGCCAGCGTGATTTCTTGCCCCAGATGGCCCATGCCTTCCATGATGCCGCCGTGCGCCATGCTCTCGGCGGCTCTAGGATTGATGATCTGGCTGCCGACATCTCCCACTGCCCAGACGCGCTTGACCGTCACCTTGTTTTCCTTATCCACGGTCACGTCGGCTACTTCGGCAAAGTACCCTAAGTGGCAGAACCACGCGGCAATACCCATGCCGCATCCGGGTTCCTTAGTGCGTTTGGCCCAACCTGACTTTTCCGCGACCAACTCAAGCACGCCCTTGAACCGTTCGGGGATGAGAACCGACTGTCCAGTTGGCTCGTGGTCGCCCACTGCGTCGTGTTCGCCCGAGGTCCAGGGCACTTTCTTGTTGCTGAGCAGATCGAGTTGGAACTCCAGTGGATCGCGTCGGGCGGCGCAAGCCACCTCGTCGAGGAACGACTGCGACACCCAGCAGTAGGCGTTATCGCCGGGGGCGCGGAGTGCGCCGGTGCGCAGCATAAGGGGCTGCGCGGAAGTGTAGAGGGCGTAGACAGGCGGGAACGAGGCAGGATAGGAGTCCCCTCCAATGCCGCCCCCGGATGCGAGGTGCTTGTCATCGCCAAAGCTGACGAAGTGTTGCCGCCAGGCGGTGAGTTTGCCCTGGCCATCCAGGCCGGCTTTAAGGCCATGTGTCCCGGCCGGGCGCAGGCCGTCGTGGCCCATGTCATCTTCGCGGGACCAGAGCAACTTGACCGGCGCGTCGATCTGCTTGGCGATCCAGGCCGCCTCGACCAGATAGTCGTTCTGCAGGCGGCGTCCAAAGCTGCCCCCCGAGCGGACCATGTGGGTGGTGATATCACTCTGCTGAATACTCAGAGTCTTGGCTACCAGCTCAAGACCGTTGCCTGGCAGCGTGCTGGTGGACCACATCTCGAGCTTTCCGTCCTTCCAGTGCGCGGTCGATCCCTGCGGCTCGAGCGTTGCGTGGGAAATGAACGGGAATTCATAGGTAGCCTCGATGACCTTCGCCGACGACTTGAGCGTTGCGTCTACATCGCCATATTTGTGCACGGTGGTGGCCGGCGGGGCTTCAAGAAGTTCCCTTGCACGCTTTCTGAAGCCCTCGGAACTTTGCGTGGCTGCCGGGCCAAGATCCCAGTCGACCTTGAGTTCCTTGCGTGCCCGCTGGGCCTGCCACCAGGTGTCGGCAACGATGGCGATGCCAGGCTCCATACCGGGCTCCCACGGTGTGAAAGCGGCAGGCGTGATGCCCCCATCGATAACCAGGACATGGCGCACGCCCGGCAGCGTCTTAATTTGATCGATGTTGGCGCTCTTCACTTTCCCGGCAAACACGGGAGCTTTTTCAATCGATGCGTACAACATTCCCGGAAGCTGCACATCGATGCCGTAGAGGGGCTTGCCGGTGACGATTGCAGGCGTGTCTACGCCGCTCTGCGATTTGCCAATAATGTGGTAGTCCTTGGGATCTTTGAGCTTGACGCTGCTGAGCGCAGGCGCGGGTAAGGAAGCAGCCTTGGCGGCGAGCTCACCATAGCCGGCGGAACGCCCTGACCCCGAATGGAGCACCTTGCCGGGTTGAGTGGTGCACTCGGCAGCCGGCACTCCCCAGGTTTGCGCAGCGGCGGTGACCAACAACTGACGCCCGGCTGCGCCCACGCGGCGCATTGGCTCCCAGCCCTGAGGGGTGTTCGCGGAACCTCCGGAAAACTGGCGCCCGTATATCTTCTCGTCCAGGTCGGCCTGCTTCACGCGAACGTTCTTCCAATCGACATCCAGTTCGTCGGCGATCAGCATGGGCAGCATGTTACGCATACCCTGGCCGGACTCTGAGGCGCGCGCCATGATAGTGGTTAGGCCATCCGGAGCGATGTGGATGAAGGCTTGCGGGGTAAGGTTGGGTGCTTTATCGGCGCCCTGGGCCGCTGCGAAGGGCAAGCGATAGAAATTCAAGGCCAGGCCGCCACCCGCAAGGGTCGTTAACTGCAGAAACGATCTCCGATTCACGCGCATCTCAATGCCCCCTTTACTCGCCACGGGCGGCGCCCGCACTCGATCTCAGGCCCGCGTTGGCCGCCTGGTGGATTGCTTCACGGATACGCGTGTACGTGCCGCAACGGCAAAGGTTGCCGCTCATGGCCGCATCAATCTCCGCGTCGGTGGGCTGCGGCGTGCGCGCCAGCAGCGCCGCGGCCGACATGATCTGGCCTGCCTGGCAATAGCCGCACTGCGGGACGTCAATCGCTTGCCACGCCACTTGCACCGGATGCAGGCCATCTGGCGAGAGCCCTTCGATGGTGGTGACCGCCCTGTTGCCCACCGACCCCACGCTCGTGATGCATGAGCGGACCGCTTCCCCTCCGAGATGTACTGTGCAGGCTCCGCACAGTCCCATGCCGCATCCGTACTTCGAGCCCTTGTAGTCCAGCACGTCGCGCAGCACCCACAGAAGCGGCGTGTCCGGTGACACGTCGACCGTCTTGATTACATTATTGACTCTCAATTCAACCGGCATAGATTCGCTCCCAAAACTGCATGCGGATTAAAGCGGTTTCGCGGGGACAGGATTCGGGACGGAATTCATGTACCGCGATGATTGGTGAAATTCTACCGCTCGTGATCGGCCCGCGAAAATTGCCGGCGCCATCCGCATTAATTCGACTAATTTGAGACCAATAATTCGCAGGAATTCGCAGGAACGGAGGCTTGTTTCCGCCCGCTTCCCCTCAGTTGTTAAGTGACGTGGCCATAGTTGCAAATCTGGCGAATGCCGCGCTGAGGAGTCGAATCAGCACCAACTGGCCTGGGTTCGCAGCGGACTGCAACCTGATCCGGGATGCAATTTCGCGGGTGATTCAGTATTTGAAAAACTTTGACGCCCGGCTTGCCAGCGAGAAATTCTTCTATCTGCCGAAACGCCGCCAGGCAACGAATCTTCAAAACTGATTGCAAGATGAATCGCGCAGTGCCGCGTGTTCCCTGAACGGCCGGTCCCTGAGCGCGAGGACAGGGTGGGCAGCTGTAGAATTCAGCATGCCATACCAAGCTCCCACCCTCTACGAATGGCTCGGCGGCCCCGATGCTCTCTCTGCGCTCATCGCACGCTTCTACCAGAAGGTACCCGCCGATCCACTCCTTGAGCCCCTCTTCCGCGATATGGATCCGGCTCACTTCGAGCACGTCGCCGAATTTATCGCCGAGGTTCTAGGCGGCCCTGCTGAATACTCAGCCCATCACGGCGGACATGCCGCTATGATCCGCCACCATCTTGGGAAGGGAATCACGGAGCAGCAACGCCAGCATTGGGTTCGCCTCCTCCTTGAAACTGCTGATGAGTTGAACCTGCCTTCCGATCCCGAGTTCCGATCCGCACTCGTTGCCTATCTGGAATGGGGCTCCCGCCTGGCCGTTACTAACTCTGCCCTTTCATCCGACACCCTCATCGACGCGGCACCCATGCCTACCTGGGGCTGGGGTGTTCCCGGAGGCCCCTACCGGCCCGATTCTGAAACGCCCGACCCGAACCGCGGCTGAGGCGACGTTGTTCGGTTCTCCTTCGACAAGTCGATGGATTCTCTTGGGGTTCAGAACGCGGTCACGCAAGCTTGATGGTGACACAAGCCAGAGGACACAGTCAGATCCTTTAGACTACTCGATGCTGCTCTCACCAGGATGAGAGCAGCATCGCAGTGCTTGCTTCGGAGGAGGGTAGTGATGGATACAAGTGAGGTTAGGTCGACTGGTGACTCGACGGATTCCCTGGCGGAGCCTGGGCTCTTCAGCCACTCGATATCGATCGGGATCGTCGCCGCGACAAGTTTCACGTTTGTCGTTCTACAAAGCGTCTGCACGTTCTTTGTAGCTCTGGGGGCGCTCCGTGTGATGCTGGGCGCAACGGCTCTGGTTGCGGCCGGCCAGGCTGGACTGATCTGGGGCCGTTTTCACGCCGATTCCATTCGATTGCCGATGATGATCTTGTCGACCGCCGGACTGCTGATCAGCTTCGCAACTCTACGCAGAGTGAGGCGTCTTCGGAAGAATCCATCATCCCAATGGCGAAGGAGGCCACTTGATGCTCGCAAGGCCAGGCGGGAGCGATGGCAGATTGCTTCTCTAATCGCAACAGTTGTTTTACTTGTTTTGGAAGAAGGAATGCACCTCTGGAATTTCCATCGCTTTTAGATGTAGCTACCGACGGGGTTCCGTTATGCTGCAACGCGAGCGCAGTCTCGAAGGCTCATCGGGAGCCCCTTCGCCAACCACAGTACCACACCGATGGTGGATTCAACATCAATTCTCTCGAGGCACGATCGTCCTTCCCAGCATTTAGATTTTTTCGGAAATGTATGTAACCTTTCCCGCCTCTCTATCTCCAATGGTTGCGCACAGCTTGGCCCCTCCCCACGCTTGGTCTGCTTGCTTCGGGCGGTGGGTGAGGTATGCCTTGAAACGGGCGCAAAGGAGAAAAAGGATGATCAAGGCAGGACGCGTACTCCTTGCCCTCACACTCGGCCTCAGCACATTCGCCCCCGCGATGTTTGCCGCAGAGTCCAGCAGCAACCCCACAGTGTTTGTGATGACCAACGCCTCCGATAGCAACGAGGTTGTCGCTTATACCCGTGGCAGTGATGGCAGCTTCTACGAAACCAATCGCTACGCGACCGAAGGACGCGGAAGCGGCGGTACGACTGATCCGCTTGAGTCGCAGGGTTCGCTCACTCTCAGCAGCGATCACAGTTTGCTTTTTGCCGTAAATGCCGGCAGCGGCACGCTAGCCAGCTTCCGTGTAGGGCGCAATGGGCAACTTGCGTTCGCCGATAAGATCGCAACCGGCGGCAGCGAACCCCTCGCCGTGGTCTCGTTCCAAAACAGCGTCTACGTGCTTGATGGCGCGGGAGCAGGCACCGTGGTCGGCTTCTCCGCGAATCAATCGGGCCAGTTGCGCGCCATCAAGAACTCGTCGGCGTTCCTGAGCGCGACCTCGGCTGGCGGTTCTTCGATCTCGATCACTCCCGATGGAACGTACCTTGTCGTTACCGAGCGTCTGACCAACAACCTCGATACCTTTCGCGTCTTTTCCAATGGCACTCTCGGCCCGATCCAGACCATCGCTAGCCCGGTGCCTGGTGTGTTTGCGGCAACTTTCGATCCAGCAGGTCAGTTGATTCTTTCGGCGACGGGTCCGGTGGGTGGGACGAATGCTTCGACGATCTCGTCGTTTGCCGTGAGCACCAGTGGCGCGCTCACGGCTGTGACCCCTAGCCTGCCGACCTTCGGCAATGCGAACTGCTGGAATGCGGTCACGCCGAACGGCAAGTTCGCGTATGTATCGAATTCCGCGTCGTCGACGATCTCGGCATTCTCGATTGGCCAAGGCGGCGTGCTCACTCCGGTCGGATCGACAATCGTGGCCACGCAGGCGGCAGGCTCGACTAACCTCGACATCACCGTCAGCGGCGATGGCACATATCTGTACGCGCTGAACTCGATGGCGGGAACGGTGGGTGTTTTCCAGGTGAATGCAGACGGAACGCTGACCGCCCAGGGTGAGATCAGCGGGCTGCCGATGAATGTGGGCTTTAACGGCATTGCTGCTCCGTAAGTCTCTCTTTACATCTTGAAAAAGCCTGCGATGGGAGAAACCGTAGCAGGCTTTTTCTTTGCGACTTGTGCCCCGCTGCGATGAGATCTGCAGCACCGACGTTTCTCCGCCATTCAGTAGGCTTCCCCGGCCGGTCGGTTGCCGGCGTTTTCTACGAGTGGAAGAGCCTTTGGTAATTTCCACGCCAGGCCAAACATCCATAGGATGCTTAGGAAACGTGTCACAGGTATGAAATAACCGGCGGTGAAATTCACAAGTGTTAACGAAGAAAGCTCACCCGCTGCTGCAATAACGATACCCAGCCACATCAACCAGCCTGGGATCAGTTTGGACATGCCCGCTGAAACGGATACTCCGGCGAGAAACAGCCCAAGAAATACTGCAAACCCGGGACCGCCTCCATCGAAGCCGAGGGACTGCATCGCTTCCACAGCGCCTGGGGCTGCAGCCACGCCTGGTCGAGTCAGAGACCATGTAGCCATGGCGGAGCCGGCCAGCATCATGGGCGTGGCAATTCCCCCAAGAGCGGCAATCTGCTCGCCCGCGGCGCGGATGCCCAGAAATCGCAATCGGCTGATGCTGACGGCCATGAAGATGCCAAGAGCAATCGCGGAAGCGAGTTCGAAAAACGATCCCCACCGAATCGACCAGCTGTTATGGGCTACGAAGGCAACAGCAGCCGCGGAATCATGAGGCACGTGGAAAGCAACGCTCACCTTAGATCCACTCGCGAGAAACAGAGCGACGTAGACCAGGGTAAGAACAAGAAGAGAGGGTCCGGCATGGCGCTGAAGAGGCATCACATTTTCCCCTTGAAAGTTTTCATTTTTCTGCTGGTTGTGTTCCAAGGCGATCCGCGGCATGAGCCAGGCGGGAATCCCACCTCGCCTGGAGTTCATCGGCCTTCGCGCGTTGCTCAGAATTCAGAACAGTGGAGTAAATTTTCGACTTGAAGCGCTCCTTCTCGACCAGGAGCTTCGCTATCGTCTCGCCCTGATGCGCCGCGATTGCTTGCGCCTTGCTCTCATCAAAGGTTCCTTGCGTTGTCGCTGAGTCCATCTCTTTGCCATCTGAAGCCAAGTCTCGGACGAGCAAGGCCACGACCGGCCGCTCTGCCTGCCACATTGTCTTGATGCGAGACTTCTGTGCGTCGCTCAAATTCAACTCGTGGCCGACATAGCCAATAGATCTGTAAAATCCCCACCCTCGACCGCACCATCCGTCGTGACCCGCGCCAGCGGCGCGGGCTACCGCGACGGTGGCTCCGACCAGCACCAACACCAACACCAATGACGCGCTCAACCAAATCATGTATCGCTTCATCTCACCCACCCACTGAATTCAAAATGCTGGTTGCGGCCCCAGAACTGGTCTCATAAATAGACAAATTTCGGAGAGGCCGCGCATGAGACCCGCCGTCGAAGCGGGGCTCAGGGTCCAACCAGAAGCCCCAGACCCATATATGAGACAAGTTCCAGAACCTCTACGGAATTCGCCTCATGGTCGCAACCACCAATAACTGATCGTTCGTTATTCCCCGCTCGCGGGTGTTCTGCAATCCACGTCACCGCAGAGCAACAGTTATCAAATGGTCCTTTGAACAGGGGGCGCTAGTGGCCTCATGCCGCTTGTGTCCACTTACCGTCTCACTGAATAGGCTTGCACCCGGGCTGTGGATTTCCGTCAGATAGATGTTGCCTTTACAGGCCTGGAAGACAAGGTCTCCTTGAGATGGGACCCTTCGATCCTGTTCCGGGTGCACACGGAGTATCTCCTTATTGCCCGTGCTCACATTGCGGACCAGCATGATGTATTGGCTGGACATCAGTTGCAGTTGATAGGTGCCTTCTGCCATTTCCTGGCCGTCGGCAGAGAACGCGAAAGGAACGTTGACGGTGATTGCTTCATCGTACTGTGCATGCGCCGTTGCTGACAGGCCGCTGCATATCAGAATCGCTAAGAGCGGTTTGACTGTGATTGAAAACATGCGCTTCATAGAATCTCCTCGGTGTGGCCGAAACGAATTCGCTGGCGCCTCACTCGCCGATGTGATTGCCAACTCCTTTGCCACTCCTCGATTTCAGCACTGGTGAAATTTACATGCGATAAAGATTCGTGAAGAGACGTAAAGTTTTGTAAAGGACGTTCCCCGCTGTCTGAGAATGAACTAGGATCGAGCGCGAGGCGCCGGTGGGAAATAGCATGGATCGAGTTCTTATCGTCGACGATGATGTTCAGTTGTGCCGGCTTCTTGCAGAACGTCTCGGCACCGAGGGATTCACCATTGAGGCCGCACATGACGGACCACACGGCCTGGAGAAAGCCCTCTCGATGGAGCATGCCCTTGTTGTGCTTGATCTAATGTTGCCGGGAATGCAAGGTCTCGATGTTCTGCGACGATTGCGCAGGCAATCTCCTGTTCCGGTGCTGATCCTTACGGCGCGGGGCGAGGACTCGGACCGAATTATCGGCCTGGAGATGGGAGCGGACGACTATCTTCCTAAACCTTTCAACCCGCGGGAACTGATCGCCCGCATCCGTGCCATCCTGCGGCGAACCGGTCGGGCCGAGGCCTCTCCCGGACCCCTGGTTGTCGGTGATCTCCGCGTCGATCCATCACTACGCGAAGCCTGGTTAGAGGACGCACCGCTCCACCTGACGAGCGTGGAATTCACATTGCTGGAGGTCTTCATGCGTGAGCCTGGCCGCATTCTTTCGCGCGAGCAACTCACTGAGGAGGTTTTGGGGAGGGAACTCGGACCTTTCGATCGCGTCATCGATGTTCATGTCAGCAACCTGCGCAGAAAGCTTGGAGCAACGCAGGACAACCAGAGGATCAAAACTGTTCGGGGCAGCGGTTATCTGTTCGTAGCGCGCCCGAATACAGGAAGCGCTGGTCATGCGTAGCCTCTTTCTTAAAATTTTCTTTTCGTTTTGGGCTACGGTCATCGCCACTGGCGTTGCGCTCATCCTCACGTTCATC
>JBARKD010000915.1:0-3700 GCA_049800615.1 Acidobacteriaceae bacterium
CCCCAGGATTCGAGATGCGCGTTGGCAACTCCCCAATCGCGGAGTTTGTCCCGGGCGTACTCCTCAGCTCTCCTGAGATTGGGTGAGCCGGTCAAACGTGGGCCGGTAACGTCCGTTAGGTAGCCAACCATCTCCATGATCTGTGAATGACTGAATGCGGCGTCTTGAATACGCTTTGCAGTGTCGAGGTCTTTCTTCTGTGATGTGGCTGGGCCGGTGATAAGGATAAGGAAGACCCAGGGCAGGATTCGTTTTGCAAAGTGCATCGCTGACCCTCTCGCTCAAAAAGACGCGAATGATCATGGGACTGTTAACGGCACGATCCTGAGCGTTGGCGAAGCGCCTTCCGGACGATACGCTGGTCGAATCCAGCTATGTACCCACAGTCCGCGCGCTGCTCGCTCTCAACTGGAAAGACGCGGCGCAAGCCATTGATTCGCTGCAGGTTGCTGTTCGCTTTGATCTGGTGATTCCACCCCAGGATGGGCTTCCCCGCCTCTGAACCTTTATCCGGTCTATATCCGCAGGCAAGCGTACCTGGCAGCGCGTCGCGGGGCGGGCGCGACGGTTGAATTCGGCAAGATAATGGAGCAAGACGGGGTTCGTGGGTCAATGAAGGGAACCGGCAGGGGAGAATCAACGTACAACGCTACGAAGAGCTACGCCTTCCTAGGAATGTGAAATGACAATCAGTTGGCCGAATCTTGCAATCGGGTCCGTATTGGGCGCAATTCTGGGCGTGATCGCCGATTGGCAGGTTGGCTCCAGATTCCGCAAGTGGTCTGAACTGCGCGCACTCACCAAACAGTATGGTTCTCTGGCCGGCCGGTACGAAAATTACCGTATCCGGGATGACGGAACGCATGAGCCGACCGGCGGGATCGTCGACATCACATGGCAGCCCAAAGACGGTTTACTCGAAGCATCAGGCTTTCAGGCAACAGGGAATCCGGAATGGCATAGCTATATCCGGATGAGCCGGGAATACACGGGAACCGGGATTGGGCACTACAACAACTCGAATTCGATTCACGGCGGAATTCAACAGGTCATCTACTCGAAACAGTCGCGCTCGTTCAACGTCATGGGAGTCAGCCATACGCGAAAAGAGTTTGCCCATTGCTGGAAGCCCAAGGAATAGGTTTGGTAGGAGACTTGTGGGGGAACGAGAGGCGGGCCCCCAGGACTGAGCTCATAAATGCGAAGTCAGTGCTGGCGAGGTTTTCTTTCCCCTGCCGCCGTTGCGGCCGCTTTGACACTGGCGCGCTTGCGCCCATTGCGAGTTCGCGGCACAGGCTCGCTTACCTGGGCGCTTTCCGCCAGGCGCAGGTGTTGCTCCATAGCTTTGCGGGCTGCTACCGCATCGCGCGCGCGAATCGCACGATAGATGGTGCGATGCATATCGGCGGACTGTCTAAGGTCGGAGGATTGTTCCACGGTGCGCCGGCGATCATCGTACATCGCACTCACGACAGTCTCCATCAGTACCGCAAGGATCGGATTTCCCGCCGCATCGGCGATCGCACGGTGAAAGCGGACGTCGTGGATCAAGTACTCCTGCGGGTCGTCGAAGGTGGCATACATTTCGGTCACTTCCTCGGCCATCACCGCGAAGTGTAAGTCGCCACCCCGTTCCGCCGCCATGGCCGCGAGGCCGCCTTCGAGCACCAATCGTGCTTCAAACATCTGCTTGGGCTTGAAGCCGTTGAAAGCGCTGAGCAGGTGCATGGAGAAAGAGTCGACGGCGCGCGCTTCCTCGGCTACAAACGTGCCCACTCCATGCCGTACCTTCAAGACGCCCATCGCGGCGAGATATCCAATCCCCGCGCGCAAACTGGCGCGGCTGATTTTCAGCTGGGTGGCGAACTCGCGCTCTGGCGGAATCTTGTTCCCGGCCTTCAGTACACCGGTTTCGATAAGCTTCTGAATGTGGCTGACCACCTTCATCGTCAGCTGTTTGTCAGCGGCGCCATTGGTTTCTGTCGGCATAACTGTCCAAGTACCTCCCGTGGCGGGCGTTTTTAAGCCTAGAGCATTTTTGCTAATGCTGTAGACCAGGAAACTGAACCCGACGAGGCCATTCCCTAAGGAATGGCCGTACATGACTGATCCCAACGGATCAGAGTATTAGCAAAAATGACGTTAGACAGTACAGTTGCGAGATTAGCACTCCACGTTCGGCTGCTCAAGGTTTTCGGCTGCGCCCGAGTGTGGCGACGATTCTAATGGTCGGACCTCTTGGCCGATTGCCCCTTGTAGCGCGCCATAGGCTAGCGCGGCACTACAGGGCTCAATGTGAGGCTTTTGACCCAGTGTTAAGCGGTACTGTCGAAAGATAACGAGTTTGCCCCTTGACAGTTCCATGTTCGGTCCAGGACACTGTTTCCGCTCTAGAGGTCTGACCTCACGGTGGTGAATGGTTTACAAGGTTCAACCGGTGGCCGGGGGCGACTAGAGCCGGAAAGTGAGCCGCCGGAGATAGCCATGACTGTGATGGCAGGCTAAGAGCCGTGGCGGCACTCGTGACCGCACAGATCTACCTTGGAGGCTTGCAATGCAAACACATTCTCTGACAAGAAGATGGCTGGGCAGTCTTCGTTTGGCCGGTATCTTTTTGTTCGCGGCGCTCTTTTTCCCCACAGGAAACGCTCAGACTGCCGGTACGGGGAGTATTCAGGGGGCCGTCGCCGATCAAACCGGCGCTGTTCTGCAAGACGCCTCGGTCACGATCCTCAACGCCGCCACTGCAGTGCAACACAAAACAACCACCGGGAGCGATGGCCTCTACAGCTTTCCCAATATTCCCATCGGCATCTACAACTTGGATGTGTCGGCTCCCGGCTTCGAACATTACAGCCAGGCCGGCATCGATCTGGAAGTCGGCAGCAGCATTGCCATCAACGTAAACATGACTGTCGGTGCGACCGACCAGAGGGTCGTGGTGCATGCGAACGGGATTGCCCTGCAGACGGAAGACCCGTCTTTCAAACAAACCATCGACCAGAAGACGCTTACGGAATTGCCTCTGAACGGGCGCCAGGTAACCTCCCTGATTGCTTTGTCGGGCGGATCCGCGAACGCCAACGAGGGTAGCGACCTGCAGGGGAGCAAGACGTTTTACAGTTCGGTTGTCGTTTCGGTCGGGGGCGGGATGGGCAACGCGACTGACTATCGATTGGATGGCGGCGATCACAACGACTACATGACCAACGTCAATCTTCCATTCCCGTTCCCTGATGCAGTCAGCCAATTCAGCGTGGAAACCTCGGCGCTGGGAGCGCAGAGCGGCTTGCATCCAGGCGGCCTGGTGAATGTGGTCACACGATCAGGGTCGAATGAGTGGCACGGGTCGGCGTTTGAGTTTATCCGCAACAACTTTATCGATGCCACCAACTTCTTCTCGACCAAAAAAGATACGCTGCACCAAAATCAATATGGCGGCACTTTCGGCGGAAGGATCATTCGCGACAAGTTGTTCTTCTTTGGCGGATATCAACGGCTCAAGGCCGATCAAAGCCAGGCGTTGACGCAGGCGTTCGTTCCCACCCCCGCCAATCTCCAGGGCGATTTTTCCGCTACGGAAAGCGCTGCTTGCCAGGCAAGCGGCAAGGCAATTCAGCTCCTGAACCCATTTACCGGGGCAATCCTACCCGGCAACCAGATCAGTCCTGCTCTGTTCAACGCGAGTTCCCTCAAGTTG
>JBARKD010000916.1:0-12561 GCA_049800615.1 Acidobacteriaceae bacterium
CACCTGACAGGTGTAAAAACCGGGCTTCATGGCGCTGAGTGGCAAGTCGAGCTGGAAGACTCCGGCCTTGCGGTCGCGAGCATTTAACTCAGTCAGTTCGACCTGGGAACTTTCAAACACCTTAGCTTTGCCGCGGAATAAGGCTACGTTGGTGAGCAGGTGGATGCCAGCTTTGCTCGATCCGGAAGCTGAAGACTGAGCCGCGCTCGCCCGGCCCGGATCGTAAACTTCGTAATAGAGACGCAGGTGCTGCGCCGAAGAGAAGACGTGAGTCACGTTCGGGATGATCTCTGAGCCGTCGCGAATGAGAGGATTGCCGGCCGAGTTTTTCTTTGCAGGTTGCAGTTGGCTGGCAAGGACAATCGAACTCATCTTCAGTGGTTGGGACTTCAGATCCGGAACATCCAGATCGGTTTCGAACGAGCCCATGAGTCCGGTTTGATTTTCACGCACCACGAACTTGAGGTGATACTTGCCGGGCGGCAGGCTCAGCCCGGTGTCGTATTGCACGTTTTTTTTCTGCACTTCCGATGAAGTATTGATTGCGAGTTTGACCGTGTCGCGAATTCTCGTCACCGGATGATGTTCGCTGTCGAGGACAATGCCAATGACATCCAGGGTTGCCTTGTCCCGGTCGCTGCTGCGCGTGAATGGAATCTGCGAACCCGGCACCACCAGAGAGATCGGAATGAAGAATTTATTGACCTCCATGCGAAAGTAAGCGGCGTTGAGATATAGCGGCAAGTCCGTGGCTGGGAGTTCGGAGGCCAATTCTTCCTGGAGCTGCAGCTCCTTATCTTCTTTCGTAGAATGCTGGTAATCCGCCGGCGCGTAGTAACCGCGCCGGTAGTCGATTTTCACACCGGGAACGTTAACCTTCACTACAATGCGCCGGTAGCGCCCATCCTTCGCCGTATTCGTGCTGCGATAGCCCAGAAGATAGTAAGCCGACGTATCCTGCTGCACTCCCTTGAAAACCTGGCTGAAATCATTGGAATCGAGGAAGGCGCGTCCGCCTGTGTCGCTGGCCAATGTGACCAGCGTTTCTTGCGTGGTGAAATTCGAGTTCAAGGCGTTGATCATGGACTGGCCCGAATACGCGGAAGTGCCGCGCAGGCTGGCATTCTGGGCCTCTCCACCGGCCACGAGGGCCTGCAGGCCGCGCAGGTCCATGGTGTAGATCGCCAAATTGGAGCGCACGGCCGCGTTAGTAGCCGCCCGCAGTTCCGATTGGTTCTCGATACCCGTTCGGTCCATGCCACTGGAGAAATAAATTAGCGATTTCTTCTGTTGCAGATGAGAAAGCTTCTCTGCCACCGACCGCAACGCTTCGAGGCGCCGGTCAGTGTTGAAGATGTTGTACTCCGTATCATCCGCGGTGAACGGCTGCCCGGCATCAGGTGTGCCTTCGGTTGAGCCCGTGGTTCCCTCCTCAAAGCCCTGGCCGCTGCCCTCGCCGAAAGCCTGGAGTTGTTTCTTGAGCAACTCGTGATCGGAGGTGAAATCCTGGTTAACCAGCAGAGAACTTCCCAAAGAAACGATCGAGACCATGTCCGCTGGGGCCATCTGCTTGTCAACATAGTTCTCCGCCGATGTAATAGCACGATCGATCTCGTCCGGCTCCATGGCAGAGAGATCGAAAAACAGAACAATCAGACGGCGATCCTTGAACTGATCGGCTGCGTTAGCCGCGGAAGGCGTCGAGGCGGCTGGGTTCGATGGCTGAGAAGGCATACTGGGCAGCGCTTTCGCCTGTGCCACATCCTGGGTTGCTACGGCGTCAATGTCCTCTATATCGAAAGAAGTAACTCTCTGCGGTTTGTTATCCTCGAGAACCGTAAAGTCTTCTGCTTTGAGATTGCGAAGAAAATTTCCATTCTTGTCCCTGACCGTCACATTCACCAGCACCAGATCGCTTTGAACGTGAAAGGTGTACTCGGCTTGCTCCTGCGAAGGCAGGAAGGGGCACAAGAGCGCGAGCGAAAGCAATGCGGCTAGAATCCTGTGAGCTAGCCGGTCCGGAATACAAAGCATAAAGTTAGCTGGTCGTTGGTTAACTAATCGCCTGCCTCTAGAACGAGAATCGGAGTGAATATTGCATCACTCGCGGCTGCGTCAGTTCCGTGTTGAAAATGCCAAAGCCGGTGAGGCTTACGAGATCCTGCCCGATAAGGGAGCCAGCAGCATCGAAACGCACGGAGTTCGTAACGTTAAACACCTCCCATGCGAAGCGTACCGTCTTTTGTTCGCCCACGGTCCACATCTTGGATAGACCCGCATCGACTCCGAAATAGCCCGGGCCACGGAAGTTGTTGCGCTGCCCAGCTTCACCGGCGTAGGTCGGCCGGAATGTGTTCACTCCAACAGCGGAGCCCGGTGAGCAGGAACAGCTTATGGTTTGCTCAGGATTTTGGAAGACCGTAGGAGTGCCGTTGGGCTCGATGAATACACCGGTTTTGGGCTTCGGTCCGGTCAAGACAGAGGAACCTTCCAGTTCGAAATCGGTAGACCATCCATTGCCGGCTTCGACGGAAAATGGAAATCCGCTGGTCCAGCGATACAGGCCGTTGAGCCCCCAGCCTCCGAGAACGGCGTTCATGAAGCCGTGGGCGCCGCTCCCCCAATGGCGGCCACGCCCGTAAGGCAGGTCCCACACCCAATTTGCATTCAACTGATGAGTGGCGTCGAAGTCCGAAGGCGCGCGCCACTGATCGGGAGAAAAGGCGTTGATCACCTGACTGTTAAAGGCCAGACCGTTCGACTCAAATCCATTTACACGCTCCGCGTTGGATCCGACATCGATCGACTTGGAGTAAACATAGTTGATATCGAACTGCAGACCAGCAGCCATGGCATGCCGCAGAGAAACCTGCAGGCCGTTGTAGTCGCTGTTGCCGCGTGTTTGCCAGCCATAGAGCGAAGAGAACTGAGGCTGGTAGTAAGAAAAAGGAGTGCCCAGGGGCCCCGTGAATGGACTGACTGTGCCCAGGTTATTTGTGCCAGTGCCGACGCACGCCGGATCACAGAATGCATCCAGGTCTTCCAGCGAGAGGCTCTCGTTTCCGAGGTTGGAATAATACAGGTCATAAATATTCTGCGTGGCTGTCGGGTTGGCTAATGGGGTGCCGGGCGCGGCATTGGAAGCACCATTTGGCCCGGCGGCCTGCGGAAACATATCTTCCCAGTACGGAATTTTTGCCATGGCGCTTTCAGACTTTCCGGCATAGGCAGCCTTATCGAGCATCTGCGCCGCCCCGAAGTAGTCCATATGGCTCTTTGGATCGACCAGGTCGAGCGGTTCAGAGAGGTCGATTTCCTGAAGCAAGTGGTGGGCGAAGCGCCCGGTGTAAGTCGCCTCGACGACGAAGCTGTGCGGCAGTTCGCGAGTAAGAGAAAAGTCCACCACGTGGGAATAGGGAGTTTTGAGGTTGTCATCGATACCCCAAGCGATAGCCAGGCCATAGGTGCTGGGGTTGTTCGACGGAGTGTAGGGAAATCCATGTGGTGATGGAACTCCGGGGCTGGGAGGAAGATTGGCCGCGCCTAACAAGCCGGTATAGCGTGGCGTGTCATCTACCCCAAGAACGCCGGCCGGATTGCTGATCGTCGTCGATAGCCCCCACGAACCTTGGCGGTCGAAAGTATTGACGACTCCCTCGCCGAAGTGGTCGTAATAAATGCCGTAACCGACTCGAATCGAACTTTTCCCCTTATCGCCCAAAATGCTATGCCAGAAGCCGCCATCGGCGTGCGGCGCATAGGCAATGGCGAAGCGCGGAGCGACGTTCTTGTAATTCCAATTCCAGTAAGGTTTCTTGCCGTTGGCCTGCCCGGAAAGGTCAAAGCTGAGCAACGGCTGGTCGACCATTCCCTGGTACATGTTGGTGATGCGATTCTCAAACCACTGGTGCATATCTACCGTCGGAGACACCTGGTTACCATCGGCTTCGTAGGGAGGTTGCAGGAGCGAATAGCGAAGGCCATAAGTGATCGTCAAGTTCGGAGTCGCATTCCATTTGTCCTGTAAGTACATCTCGCCTTCAAAATTATGAAAGTGTCGAGGAACGAGGTCTCCATTGGGGATAAGGTTAGCGTTCTTGTCTTGATTCGTAACCGTGTACACCTGGCTCATTAGCCCGGCAACCTGGACAGCTGCGAAATCGTAGGATCCGCCAAAGGATGGATCGACCAGTGGAAGGATACATGGCGGTACGACGCAGACTCCCGGGTCGCTTGGATTATAGCCCCGGAGTCCGGGGTCCAGACTCACCCCTTCATTGGAGATGAACGACGGGCTCATCCAATACAGATTGGAGTAACCAAACGAAAGGTTCTGTGCATTCGACTGGCGGTTATTGTGAATCAGGCGCCAGTTCGTGCCGACCTGAATCGTATGTTTGCCTTTGGTCCATGAGACATCGTCAATGAAGTTGTGAACCGGAACGTTGGTTAGGATTGTCGGGGTGTCGTTGGCGCTAAGCGCCTGGGTATCATCAAGGCCGCGTATCGTGTTGTAATCCTGGCTGTTGAGGCCGCCCTTGCCCAGTCCCTGCCTGATGAATGCATAGCGTAAGTTGTTGATCAGGTTGTTGCGGATGAGGTAAGTATAGCCGACTGCAATTCCCTTGCTGTTGTTGGTCACGATGTCGTCCGGTGGAAGTCCCGGAAATTGAGGGGGCTTGGCTTCGTGGTCGTTCTGCAGATTGCCGCGCACGAACAGCGACTGGTTCCCGTCGGCGGTAATTTTGTAGTCCAGTTTGATGATGTAGGTGTCGAGCCTTGTCGGGTCGTTACCCGGGAAGGTGAAGCCCGCAGAGTTCAAGCCGTCGCCGCTGCCGTTCACGGCATTGCCGCATGCGGTGCAGTTCGGCAGTGGATAGTGCATGTAGAGCGCGTTGGGGTTCGCGCCGCCGATGTTAGCAAGTAGACCACTGGGGCCTCCGCCGGCAGGATTCCCCGGTGTTGGTGGGCACGTTGGTGGCGACTGGCTAGCACACCCCGTCCCCGGAGGGTTGCCTTGGTCCAGTGATGAAATCTGCGCCGGAGTCAATGTGGCGACATAGTCCGGTGCAAATCCTGCGACGCTCTGCACGGTCACTCCCATGGCGTTGGGGGAACCAAGTAGACAATTAGGATCCGACGAGGGATCGCACAAATACTTGACAAAGCCGTCCCTCAGGCTTGCCGTGGGCACGATCCGCGTGGTCTGAACCTGGTCAGCGGTGCGCTGGCCTTCGAACGCCGCAAAGAAAAACAAGCGGTCTTTCTTAATGGGCCCACCGATGGTGCCGCCAAATGTATTGCGAAGAATGTGCTGGGGAATATTCGCATTTCCCTGTTCCAACTCCGACTGCTTGTTGAACCAATCATTGGCCACGTCGAAAGTTGGCCGGTTATATTCGTAGACCGATCCATGAATGAAATTGGTTCCGCTCTTGGTGACCAGATTCATCTGCGCTCCCGAAGAGCGCCCGGAGGCCGCATCGTAGTTGCTGGTCACCACACGAAATTCCTGCAATGAATCCAGCGTGGCGCGCATCGCCCCCTGGAAGGCATAGCCTTCCAGTTGATCGTTATCGTCCAACCCGTCAAGTGTAATGTTGCTTTGATCACTGCGAGCGCCATTGACAGCGCCGCCGCGGCTATCGTTGTCTTGCTGATCAGTGGTCACATTGCCGATGAAGACAACTCCGGGCTGCAGGCTAAGAATCGACGCAGGATCACGACCCTCAGAAGGTAGATCCGTTAATTGGCGTGCGGTGAAGGTATTGCCCAGAGTTGCATCCTGGGTGTTAACCATCGGAGCTTCCCCGCTGACATCCACCACCACAGAGCCGCCTGCAACTTGCAGGGAAAGATTCACCGTGGCGGGAGTACTGACCTGCAGCAGCAGGTTCTCGCGTTTCGTCTTGGCGAAGCCGGGGGCATCGACCGTGAGAACGTAGTTGGCCGGAGGAATCTCGAGAAATTGATACACTCCCTGACCGTCCGTCCTGGTGGTGCGCGAGAAGCCGGTGGCCGCATTGCTTAACGTGACAGTGGCTCCGGAGACTACCAATCCCTTGGAGTCAGAGATCTCGCCGCGAAGCGATGTAGTAGCAGACTGGGCCATGCCCGCCGGCATCAGAAAATTCAAACTCAGGGAGAGAGAAGTGACGACCAGAAAAGCGAAAACCAGAACTACACGTGCGCCAGAACGCATAGAGCCCCCTTTACCACGGGCGTAGCTTTCGATTCATGTTTCCCAGGGAGTATACAGGTGGTTCAGATCCCGGGAACTCATCTCCGAGCGCGTTGGCACTTGATTTCGCAGGAGCGATCCAACGCCGCCTTAAGAATCGCCTTCCAAGCACTCGGTGACGCTGCGAGCCTCAGAAAACATAACGAATCATGAACTCCATCACGCGCGGATTGGACAGGGTGGAGCTGAAGTTTCCAAAGCTGCTGCTGCTCGAAAGCGAGTTGTTGCCGTTCAACGACATGGTGCCAACATCGAAACGCGCCGAGTTGGTCACGTTGTACATCGACCAGTTAAATTTCACAAACTGCCGCTCCGTAACCGGCCAGGTTTTGGAGACTCCGGTGTCGATGTTGAAGGTGCCGGGGCCGCGCAGGCCGTTTCGCAGTCCAGCCTCACCCGGAAAGGCGGGACGAAACAGATTGATGGCCGCGTTCGAGTTTGAGGAGTCAGTAATTCCGGGGTCCTTGAAGACGTTCGGCCCCGTCCCTCCGCTGGCCTGGTTTACGATAAAGCTCCCGGTTTGAGGACGGGCTTTGCTTACAGGCACGGCAGGAGTCTCAAGCTGGAAGTCGGTCGCCCATTCGGGACTAAACAAAGAGAATGGGTATCCGGAGGACCAACGCCAGAGTCCGGAAATTGTCCAGCCACCAAATATCGCATTGGCGAAGCTTCCCATGCCACTGCCGAATTTCTTGCCGCGCCCGAATGGCAGTTCGTAGACCCAGTTCGCATTGACGATGTGCGTGGTATCGAAATCCGACACAGCTCGATTCTGCTGCGGAAACCAGGAGTTGATGATCTGGCTGCCGAAGCCAAATCCCTCGAATTCGTTGATTCGTTCGGCGTTCGAGCCGTCATCAATTGATTTGGAGTAGGTATAGTTTAAGTCGAATTCCAAGCCGCCGGACCGATGGCGCAGGCTGAACTGGCCGGCGTTGTAGGCGCTGTTGCCGTTGCTCCGCCATGCGAACAAGGAGGAGAATTGTGGAGAATAATAGTCGTAGCCCTGGGTGAGGTTGCCATTAATGGTGGCGCAGGCCGGAAAGCACCCTCCTGTCAAGGGGTCGCCAACGGCGTTGACTAGTCCCGGCGCGTCGGCAACTTCGAGTGCGGTGGTTTCATTGCCGGAGAAATTACAGAACAGATCGTACATCGCCTGCGTAGCACTCAAGACAGCACCGTTCGGAAGGGCATTGCCAAGGCAAGGTTGCGTGAATCCGGTTGGCTCGCTGCTGGTTCCGAAAAGCTGGCTGCTGGCGGCGCCGGCGGCTTTGGGGAAGACATTCTCCCAATACTTCGTCCCAATCGAGGCGGCGCTGATGTTCTGAATCGGCGTGCCTGCGTAATACTGTTTGGCCAAGGCCTGCGCCGCCTGGAAATAGGTTGCGCCGCTTTTGGGGTCGCGAAGGTTGGTTGGCTCCGCCAGATCTTCTTCCTGCAGCAAACGATGAGCGAAGCGCCCCACATAAGAGGCTTCAAAGACGAAATTCGAGGGCAGCTGGCGCGTGATCGAAAAATCGACCACGTGCGAGTATGGGGTCTTGAGTTTGTCATCCAAGCCCCAGGTAATTGCGAATCCACCCGGAGTGTTCGCGCCGATCGGCGGTACGACCGGAAACGGACCGGTGGGCGGCGCTCCAACGAGCGAGCAAGGCGGAGTGTTGCAGCCATCATGGCTTGTCGTGGGTATGTCGAACAGCCCCGAGTAACGCGCCGAGCCATCGACTGACTGAATCCCAGCTGGATTAACCTCGGACGTAGTCAACCCAAAGGAGCCATTGCGATCGAAGGTGTTAGTGATTCCCTCTCCGAAATGATCGTAATAAATGCCATAGCCGGCGCGAATGGAAGTTTTTCCCTGGCCGCCCCAGAGCCGCTTAGCTAGACCGCTCTCGCCCTTGGGTGAATAGGCGAAGGCAATGCGCGGCGCAAAATCTTTGTAATCGTATCCCCAATATGGTTGCTTGCCATTGGCCTGACCGTCGAGTCCGAAGCCGATAATCGGATCAAAGACCTGGCCGTTGGATGCGGCGATGCTACGCTGGCTAAACCAGTTATTCAGACTGATCGTGGGAGCAACCTGGGTACCGGTGGTTTCGTATGGCGGCTGTAAAATTGAATAGCGAAGGCCGTAGGTGAATGTGAGGTTCGGTTTCATTCTCCACTGATCCTGCGCATAGACCTCGTACTCGTGATCGCGGAAATGCCGGGGGACCAACTCGCCCTGCTGGATCAAACTCAAAGTCTTAGTGAGTTCGTAGTTGGCGGTGACCTGTGGGATCAAACCGACGAGGGCGGCCATGGCGAAGTCGTAGCTGGCAGAAAAATCGGAATCGACTGCGGGATAGTATTGCTTTCCCGTAGCTGGGTTAATGGCTGCTGGATCCAGACTGCTGCCCGTATTCGAGATGCCAGAATTGTTGAGCCAGTAAACGTTGGTTTCCCCCGAAAAGAAATTTTGCGCATTCGATTCGCGCAGGTTATCGACTTCGCGGTAATTGGCTCCGAATTGAAATGTGTGATTGCCCACAACCTTCGTAAGGTCATCAACCAGATTCTTGACCGGCACATGAGTATTAATGGTAGGTGTGAAACCGGTGGAATCGTCCATCCCACGGAAATGAACAAAGGGTTGGGTTTGCAGGCCGGCCAGATTCAGGAGTTCGCTGCTATAGCCAAACCTGAAATTGTTGATCAGGGTGCTGCTGAGCGTCGCAGTATATCCGACGGTGAAGCCTTTATTGTTATCGTGCTCGACCTGTTGCTCGGGCTGGCCTGGGAATTGCTCGCCGCCGTCACCCGTAATCGAAAACGGAGTATTGAGGTTGCGCTCAGCCGTTCGATCATTCTTCATGATGCCGCGTAGAAACAGGCGATGATTTCCATCTTTGGTCAGGTTGTAATCGAGCCTCGCCACAAAGGCGTTTTGGCTTGCCGGCAACGGTGATGCGAATGTGTAACCCACGTAGTCAAAGCCATCGCCAACCGTGTTCGTGTTCGAGGCTGGATACTGCGTAAAGAGAGCGGAGGGATTGGCTCCCCCGATGTTTGCCAGCAGGGGGTTCGGTCCGGGCCCCAGCGGGCAGGTCCCGTTGCCAGAGCAATTTGGGTCCATGGCGGCGATCTGAGCCGCGTTCAACGTCATCACGCCGCTCGCCGGGCAGGTTGGATCGGCGGTGCAGGGGTAACTGATAGAGCCTACCTTCATCCCCGCGCTGGGAACGACGCGCGTGACTTGCAAATCTTCGCGTTTGCGCTGGCCCTCGTAGGCGGCAAAGAAAAATAGCCTGTCTTTAATGATGGGCCCGCCGACGTTAGCTCCAAAAGTATTGCGTAGCAGGAAAGGTGCGGCATTTGGTTCATCCTCATTGATCTGAGCAGCCTTGTTGAACCAATCGTTCGCCGCGGTGAAATTTGGCCGGTTATAGGCGTAAACCGAACCGTGAAAGTGATTGGTACCGCTCTTGATGACTTCGGAAACCTGTCCGCCAGATGAGCGCCCCACGTCCGCATCGGAATTGCTCGTCGTTACCTTGAGTTCTTCCAATGAGTCCAGCGGAGCACGAAGTGCTCCCGTGAAAGCTGTGCCCAGAAGCTGATCGTTGTTATCGACGCCGTCGAGGGTGATGTTGGTCTGGTCGCTGCGTGCGCCATCTACCGTTCCGGAGCGGCTGTCAGAGGAACTGGAAATATGATTGCTGTTACCGGTGAATGCAACTCCCGTTTGCAAGCTCAAAATCCCGGCGGGGTCGCGCCCCTCGAAGGGAAGGTCGGCAATCTGCTCCGCGCCGAAAGCGTGGCCCATGCTGGCATCCTGAGTGTTAACCAGCGGAGTAGTCCCGCTCACTTCCACTGTTACTGTGCCGCCTGCGACCTGCATATTCATGTTCAGAGTGGCGGGAGTAGCCACCTGCAGCACTACACCACTCTGCTTCATGGTACCGAAACCTGGAGCGGTCGCTGCAATGTCATAGGTCGCGGGGGGCAACTCCAGAAACTGGTAACTTCCTTGACTGTCGCTTGTGGTCCTGCGGCTGAATCCGGTGCTGGGGTCGGTTAGGGTTATCGTTGCTCCCGACACCACTGCGCCTTTGGGATCGTAAACTGTTCCTCGCAAAGACGTTGTTGCTGTCTGTGCCGTAACCAAAGCGTTCAATACGAGAAAGAAACCAACCCAGAGAATGACTACACGTGCGCCAGAACGCATAGAGCCCCTTTCACTACGGGCGTAGCTTTTTGATTTATGTTTCCCAGGAAGCAGAAACGATATTTGGGACCCTGGGGACCTGATGGGGCGCTATTGTGCAACTATCCGGCCACAACATTCAAGTTGTTTTTTCTGCATGTTGGCTGCTCGTTAAACGTTTTAGTACGTCTTTTCACATATGCCGTTCCAGATTTGGAAGCCTGTTTATCAGGGTTTTCGATCCTCCCGATTGGATTCGTCGATGAATAAAGCTGCGGCTGCGATTATGACCACGGGATAGCATTCAAGCGTGTAACGGGGCTCCGGATTTTCGAGAGTTCCGAGGAAGAGCGAGCGCATCGCCAAGAACAAAATGAATAATCCGATGCCGAACAGGGCGCGCGAACGCAGCATCCCAGCGGCGGCGGCTCCTACATACGCCACGTTGATCAAGCCGAAGGCGATGCTCACGGAGAGCCACACCGGATCATCGTCAAACTCCCACCATCGCGGGTCAGAGGGCAACAATTCGGTGCGCGGGCGCAGCCACATGTCGGCAATGCGAAAGGCCGGAAGCCAAACGTAGTACCGAATTGGCGCCGAGTGAATTCGGGCCACAGCCAGCGCGGCGAAGCGCGCATCGAGTTCCGGAGTTACTTCACGATCCTGGTTGTAGTCAGCGAAGAGTTGTTCCGTTTCCCGGAGCTGTGCGTTTGAATCAAAAGCACGCCGGGGCAGGCGCGTGATATCGAGAGCATCGCCCGGAACTTTCCAATAGATTTCCTGAATGGAGGTGGCGTCGGCGATCCAGGTCTTGGTCCAACGGTTGAATCCCGCCATCACCAGTTCATCGGCGTCGTTGGCATAGCGCGGCGCGAGGGGCTGAAAGCGGTGCAGGGTATGCAGGTTGCGCAGCGTCCAGGGAACGAGCGGCGCGAGAGCACCGAGAGCCAGAATTATTCCCGCGCGAAGTATTGGAAGCAAGCGTCGCGCAGGTGCGGATACTGCTGTACGCCCGGTGCGCCAGCGTCGCACAAAAGCCAGAAACAAGTACGCGCCCAGAGCGGCGAATAGAATGCCACCGTCCGGCCTTAGCAGGATGCACGCCCCAACGGAAAGTCCACAACCGAGCCATGTGGCTGATGCTGTGATCGGAGTGGTGTCGAGGTGGTTGCGAAGATCTTCAAGTCCGCGGATCGCCTGATCGAGAGTGAGCGTAGTGAAGAAAATCTCCAGCGTCTCAGTGAGAGCGGCGGCCGCATAGTTGGCCAGAAACGGACAGAGAGCGGCCAGCAGGAACGCGGTCTTCGCTGCGCGCTGGGAGAGCACGCGGCGAGCGAGGTCCGCGATCAAGAAGCACGTACCCAGATCGAACAGAACCTGGATCAGTAACACCGCGCGGAAATTGTTCGTCCCGAAGACAGCGAAAGCCGCTGCGACAAACGCCGGATATCCCGGCAGACGCGACAGCGTCGGCATGATCTGACCGGAATTGGTGATGCCGTAAACGCCATGCCGCAGCCAGTTGGATGCGATATCGGCATAAAGCCGCGAATCATCCACGACGGCGGGAAGGCGAAACACAAAGAGCAACCGCAGCCCCAGCGCCGCCAGGCTCGCCCCAAGAAAGAACCGAGCATTCTTCCGCACCAGTTCCAGCACGCTGAGAATATACCCGTTCGCGGTCATCCCCGAGGTGGGAAAATGCATCTCAACAGGTAAGACTGTTGCCTCTGCCCTGCTTCTTACCTGTGTTTTTCACGCGTCACGGTCGAGAATTGACCGTCTGCCGCCCGCGGCATACGATAAACGATTAACTCTCCATGCCCGAACCCGTTTTTTACGATGCCCGTCGCGCCCGTTGGAAGCGCCTCAGACGCCTGACAGACGCCCTCGTGGTGGCGTTATCCGCGCTGATTATTTCCTTCGTTTACACAACATTGCGAGATGAGCGCCTGCCCGAATTGCTGTTTTCACCCCAGAAGCGCGCCTTTCGGGCGTTGAAGGAAAACGAGAAGGAGAAGGCGCGCGAGCGCCTGAAGAAACTGGCCAGCCGGTCTCACCGAAAGTCGAAGCTGGCTGCGTCCGAGGTCAAACTCAACCAGGAAGAGGGCATCCGCGCTGCGTTCTATGT
>JBARKD010000917.1:0-2833 GCA_049800615.1 Acidobacteriaceae bacterium
TCGCGGCGTTCGGCATGGTTGCATGCTTCGGCTTGAATGCCGTTTCTTTCCTGTTTGTGATCGGAGCGATCCTGGCGCTGCGAGACGTGCACGTGCCTCCAATAGGCACTGACAGCACCGTCGCTCAGTTCAGGGGCGGCCTGCGATTCGTCCAGGGCTCGCCGAACCTGGTGACTGTGATGGTAGTTGGGTTTTTCGCTGCGTTTCTCGGAGCGCCGCTACTTACGTTCCTTCCGGTCATTACCAGAGACGTGTTTCACCGCGACGTCGGCTTCTATACACAACTCATGACGTTCTCGGGTGCGGGCGCGGTGATGGGTGCGCTGATCGTTGCCTGGTTGGGCAAGAACAAGCACATGGGACGAATACTGCTGATCTTGCTCACGCTGTTTGGCATGATCATTGTTTGCTTTGGCCTCTCGCGGAACACTTACGTGTCTGCATTTATTCTGTTCAGCGGTGGGTCGCTCTTCGTGATGTGTTCTTCGCTCGCCACTTCCCTGGCGCAACTTCTCGCGCCGCCGGAGTTCCGTGGACGAGTGCTCTCTATTTATTTGGTCGCGTTTCTAGGTGGCTCACCGCTCGGTGGACTTGCGAGCGGATGGCTCGTCACACGGGCAGGCTCAGCGCCGGTGATGTTGCTGGTAAACGGTACGGCGCTCATGCTTGTGGCACTGTGTTTTCTGATCCATGGCGAGGGCCTCAAAGATATCTAGGCACCGTTTTGCAGGAAGGAGCTATTTCGATGACGACCGTACCGGCTCTCGAACAGTTCGACCGCCCGGCGGTCCACGTATCCTCACGTCCTGGGCGAACGTATTAGCAGGCAGGAGACGTTTGAAACGTGAAGACACCAGGCACATACGTGTTCCTAATTGCGCTCGACGCCGGAGCACTGGCAAGCTGAAACGATGCCGAGCGCGAAACAAGGGGTGGTTACTTCACGCAGGCGTTTTCGCAGGAGGCAGAAAACTATGAATACGGTGCAGGCATCGAAAACGGCCACCTCGATCTTCATCGGCAGGTGGACGCCCAAGGTTTTGTTCTCGCTGAAACAACGGCCATATCGACACGGACAGTTGCGCCGGCAACTGGGAAGCATTTCACAACGAATGCTCACTAGAACTCTTCGCAATCTGGAATTCGCGGGTTTAATCGCCAGGCAAGTGACGCAATCGAGGGCCATTGCTGTCGAGTATTCGTTGACTCAACTTGGAAGGACAATCGTTGCTCCACTCGGAGGCATGTGCCGCTGGGCAAAACGGTACGGCAGGAAGGTGAGCGCTGAAGTGCGACTTCGGGAAGCCGAATCACGGTAAAAGCAGGATTTGTTGTTGAGACGACGTATCCTCCCCGCCGAGCGATGCGTAATAGCAAACAGAAGGTCAAAGATCGAAAGGAGAATGGTATGAACATCGAAAACAAGACAGTTTTGATCACCGGCGCGAACCGAGGCATCGGACGCGCACTGCTTGAAGAGGCCCTGAGGAGAGGCGCGAAGCGGGTGTATGCGGCTACTCGCCAGCCCTTTACACATTCCGATGGGCGCGTCATACCACTGACCCTGGATGTGACCAACAGCGCGCAGATCGAGCAGGCGGTCAGTGAGGTCGGGACGCTCGACCTCCTCATCAACAATGCCGGTATTTGTGAACCGGATGATCTGAGTAGCCCCGAGCTCATCGAGCGACATCTGGCGGTTAACTTTTTCGGGTTGTCCAATGTGACGAGGGCTTTCTTGCCAATGCTGAAACGGTCCAAAGGAGCCATCGGCAACATCCTGTCTTTGGCCGGGCTGGCTCCCGTGCCTGTGTTCGCAGCCTACTCCATTTCGAAGGCCGCCGCGCTCAACATAACCCAATCATTGCGGGCGTTCTTGGCGCCCCAGGGCGTGACAGTCCATGCTGCTTTGCTAGGGCCGATTGACACCGACATGATTCGGGACTTGCAGATACCGAAAACTTCGCCCGACTCCGCCGCTGTGGGCATCTTCGTTGGGCTGGAGAACGGCGAAGAGGATATCTTCCCCGATCCAGTGTCCCAATCTATTGCGGAGTCTTGGCGTACTGGCCCAGACAAGGCACTGGAGCGCCAGTTCGCAGCTTTCCTGCCGCAGAGTTTGGAGAACGTTGCCTGACTGCATCGGACGAAGTCAGACAACTTAGGAGCAACGGCAGCGCGCCGCACCGACGAGTAGATAGGCAGACCGAGACTAAACCTCGATGCTACGAGATGCATCGAAATGTAAACGACACCCAAAGGAAGGAGATATAGCGATGACGACCATAACCACAGAGACACACTAGATAGGAACCCATGAGGAGTGGCTTGCAGCACGACTCGAACTGCTCAAAGCGGAGAAGGAACTCACGCGACTCAGCGACGACGTGGCACGTCAGCGGCAGGAACTGCCCTGGGTTCCCATTGATAAGGAATATCGATTCGATACCGAAGAAGGAAGCGCCTCGCTTGCGGACCTCTTCCGGGGCCGCTCGCAGCTTCTCGTCTACCACTTCATGTTTGGACCCGACTTCACAGTGGGGTGCCCCTCGTGCTCTTCGATCGCGGACGGGTTCAACGGCATCGTCGCGCACCTGGGAAAACATGACGTGATGCTCTGGGCGGTGTCGCGGGCGCCGCTTCCGAAACTGGACGCGTACAAGCGACAGAAAGGCTGGACGTTTCCCTGGGCGTCTTCCTTCGGCAGCGACTTCAACTTCGATTTCCACGTCTCGTTCACCGCGGAGCAACTGCGCGATGGGGCCGAATACAACTTCCGCCGCGATGACCCCGTGATGAACATCGGAAAGGCCGGAACGCCGACCTCTACGCC